>JAUWPC010000216.1 GCA_030611815.1 Desulfobacteraceae bacterium | reverse complement strand
AGTTTTTCCAGGCCTCCGGAGTTCTCCTGGCAGAAAGATATCCGGGTAATGACATCATCCCCGATGGCAATCTGAGGATTCATGGCAGGTTTCACTGAAAGCTTGTCACCTGTAATCAAATCCATTAGAAAGGCAACCACGGTCGTGGTGCCAACATCAAAGGCCACGCCAAATAGCCCGTCCCGTCTTCCCGGGTAAAGATCGATTATCTCATCTTTATCCCGTATGGCCACGGTAACCCCTTTCCGGTCCGAACGCAGCGTGTGGGGGAGCTTTCTCAACACGAAAGGATCAAGCGCAGGTCGAAGGATTCCATACGTTTTTTCCAGGGCAAGGATGAGCCTTTCCCTGTCAGCTATTACGGAATCGAGGGTCGGAGGTGAGACTTCCACATAATAATGGCTGACCTTAGGCCGCAATCTGACAGGATATGAGTGTTTTGTATCCGATGTCAGAATGACCTGTCGTCTGATCCGGCTTTCTTCTGGAATCACGACCGTGGTGCTATGGGTCAACACGGTCTCGCAGGCTAAGCGATACCCCTTTTCTATATGACCGCCAAACACCTCTTGTTCACGGTCTGAAGGCGGGGACAAAGGGCCATCGGTTTTCTCCACGATAACCTTACATTTGCCACATATTTTCTTGCCGCCACAGGTTGATTGCAGGGGAATGCCGGCTTCTTGGGCCAATTGCAGGATGTTCTTGGAACCATCTGTTTCGATGGCTTTTTCAAAGGGTGAGAATATAATTCTTGGCATTTTTCAAATCCCAATCCCCTAACCGGAAAAGTGCCTAAAGTGAGCTAAAGTGCCTAAAGTTCTCGATCAAGGGCTTGAAAAAATCATCCTTAATATAAAATGACACGAAGTTCCTTAACTTTAGGCACTTCAAACTTTAGGCACTTTCCGTTCCTGCACTAATTGATTCCCAACATCTTTTTAATCTTCTTTACCCCGTCGGCTGCATCCTTGGCATGGGCGTCGGCCCCGCATGCCTCAACAAACTTGAGGGTAAGAGCAGCCCCGCCGCAAATCACCTTAACCTTGTCAGCAAGGTCGCTATTCTTGATCGCATGAATAGTCTCCTCCACGTGGGGATCGCCGGTAGTCAGCAAAGAAGAAAGCCCTACAATATGAGCGTTGTTTTCCCTTGCCGCATCCACAAATTTATCAGCAGGTACGTTTTCTCCCAAATCTATCACCCGAAACCCTGAGGTCTCTAACAGGAGTTTAGTTAGGTTTTTTCCGATATCATGGAGATCTCCAAAGACCGTCCCCAAGACAACAGTACCCAGCCCCTTGGCGTCTTCCTCCTTTTCTAAAAGCGGTTTGACCAGATCCACGCAGGCCTGCATTGACTTGGCCGCCATCATCATTTCAGGAACAAATATTTTCTTTTTCTCAAACTTTTCCCCCACAATATTAAGGCCCGAAATAAGATAGTTGTTGATGATGTCCTGGGGATCCGCACCCTGGTCCAGGGCCTTTTTGGTATACTCCACCGCTAATTTTCGCTTTCCTGAAATCACGGCCTCTTTTATACGTTCCAGATCCGCCCCCTCATGTTCCTCTTCTTTCACTTCTGTTTCAATCTTTTTGCCCTTCCCCGATTTCTTCGTGGAAAAGGAGAGATAATTCATGCAAAATTCATCCTTCCCAAGAAGAAGATCCGTCAGCAGTGTAGCCCTCCGCATTTCCCATGTGGTGGGGTCAGAAATAGGGCAGGTCAAACCATTTAAGACTGCCATGGCTAAAAAAACCGCATTGATGGCTGTACGTTCGGGAAGCCCGAAAGAGATATTGGAAAGCCCCAATGTCTGGTTGACGCCAAGTTCATCTCGTATAAGCTGGAGCGCCTTGATAGTCTCCAGACCGGCCTGGTCATCGGCGCTGATAGCCATAGCCAGGGGATCAATGATCACATCCTCCCGGGGAATACCTGCCTGTTCGGCCCTGTCTACAATCAGCCTGGCAATTTCAAGACGTTTTTCAGCCTCCTTGGGAATTCCGTTATCGTCCATGGTGAGCCCGATCACTGCGGCCCCATGTTCTTTCACCAGGGGGAGTACCTCTTCAAGCTTATGTTTTTCGCCATTGACCGAATTGACCAGGGCCTTTCCTTTATAGGCATTAAGACCTGCCTCCAATGCCTTTGGGAGGGCCGAGTCGATGCAGAGTGGTACGTCCGTGACCTCCTGTATCGCCAAGATGGCTTCCTTAAGCATTTTTGGTTCGTCTATGCCCGAAACCCCAACGTTGACGTCTAATATATGAGCGCCCTCCTCCACCTGCCTGATCGCTTCCGATCGGACCAGGTCGAGATTTCCATCCTCCAATGACTCTGCCAGTTTTTTCCGGCCCGTGGGATTAATCCGCTCGCCAATGATAACCAGGGGGCGGGAAGGTCCAATTACGACCGTTTTTGTGGCGCTCGCCACACTGCTTTCCACAGGTGTGGCGACTTTGGCAGAACCATAGAAGAAGCGCTTGCCAGCAGCCGGGGAAACATCCCGGTCAAGCTTCCCATATTCTGCGGCCGTTTGTAGCGCCGTCCTGACGTTTTCATCGGGGGTGCCATAGGTCAGGCCGACTGTATCAATTGAAAAGTTATCAAGAGGGGCGCCGTTATCTATCAATAACCGCACCTCTGCTGCTACCTCCTCCGGTGTGCCGTTCTTCATCAACACGGGGCTGATGCGGGCATTGACTGCCACATCAGGGCCAAATACCTCCCTGGTCCTTTTTACATCTGACCCGAAGCCGATCTCGACAAACTCTAAATGGCGTACCTTTGCATATCCGTCCAGCACCTCGTCAACTGATCCACAATGGTGAATACCAACTGGATGACAGGCATCGGCGACCTGGTTGTCGTATTCCAGGATATGAGACTCATAGGTCTCTAAGGAGATCTGCTCGGCCGTGCAGTTGGGGAACACGTAAAGCTTAGGATCACACATGGGAGTCACGTCTATGGCCCCGGTACCGGTGGTCTTATGGTTGAACTCAAAGAGCTGGATAATGGATTCCGTACATATCTTCAGCAGATGATGACACAGTTCCGGATTCTCATAAAAGTCAAAATAGAGTTGGTCGCCCCTGATCTTAAGGGCCATGTTCTGGACCCCGGTGGTATTAATGTCTCCCACTACCTCACCGTATTTATTTTTCAGGTATTCGATCTGCTTGATTATCTCTGTCATGGGATAGGAATTGAATATGTCGGGCACCTCCAATTTCATTACTTCATCCGCGGAAAGATTGAGGGGCATGGCCCAGGGAAGTGCATCGTCTTTATAAATGATCTCACAGCCGAAGATTGTGGGAAGCATGACCATCCCGAACGTTATCAGTGGTTTGGGTTCCGGGTCCGGATTGCCCAATCCCACATCCCCAAATCTCTCATAAAGCCTTTTTTCTATCTCCATTCTGGCCTCGATCCTAACTTCCGGATCAAAGTAGTATTCCCTGCCAAATGATATGTCGTAGTGTTTATTAAACCAGTCAGGATAAAACCCGACACCAAGGGGGATGTGATCTCTAATCATGGAATTTGCCTCCTTCTATGGACATTTTTGATGAGATTTCATAAGATGACGACATATATCAAAAAAATGGAAGATCAGCAAGCGGTATGAGGATGATATCATGGCAATATCAAAGAAGGCATCAATCTGTTTAGATCAAAGCGATTTAACATATATTTGACTTTCAGTTTCAGGAGGAACCATGAACGTATCCGCTATCATCAAACGCCATGTAGCCGACACCCCTGATAAGACAGCTATAATTTTTGGTGAGCGTCGTATCTCTTACTTCCAATTGGACGCCCTGATCACCCGGACAGCAGATGGTCTGCTGAAAACAGGGCTAAAACGGGGAGATGTGCTCTCCCTTTTCCTGCCCAGTCTCCCGGAGTTGATCATCAGCTATTTAGGGACGGCCAGGGCCGGATTGACGGTGAACGTGGTCAATGCCATGCTCCGGGAGCAGGAGGTGGCTTATATCCTTAAAGACTGTCAAACCCGGGCAGTCATTGTTGACGAAACACGGCTCCCGATCATTGAAGCGGTGAAACCGAAATTAGAATCGCTGAAAATGGTTGTTGTGCATGGAGATAGGGAAGGTGGCAAGTATCCCGGTCTTGAATCGGTGTTGGATCAGGGGAGCGAAAAATTCGAACCGGAAGGGACAAAAGGGAGTGACATATGCCATCTCATGTACACATCAGGGACAACCGGGTGGCCAAAAGGTGTGATGGCTACCCATCTCAACATATGGCACAACGCAACGGAATTCGGCAAGGTCCATTTCAAGCCGGATGATATTACCATGGTGGCCACGCCTATTTTTCACTGCTGGGGTCTGATCAACGGGACTTTCGGGACACTCTCAAGGGGCGGGACCGTGATCACAGTGGAGCGCTTCTATCCTGAACAGGCGTTGGACGAAATAGAAAGGCTGAGACCGACTGTATTTCAGGGCGTGCCACCCATGTATAACCTCTTCTTGAGGCAGCCGGACATTGCTAAATGGGACATCTCCTCGGTGATCTTTTGCCTCTCTGCCGCCACCAAGATGCCCGAAACCCTGATTCGTCAGATAGAGGATAAGCTCAAGTGGCGTTACGCAGAGGCCTGGGGTCTTACGGAGTCCTCCTGTGTGGGCACAACCGCACATTATACCGAGACCAGGATAGGATCCTGCGGCAAGGGGATGGATGATGCGCAAATCAAGGTGGTGGATGATGAGGGCAACACCCTCCCTGCCGGTGAACAGGGTGAGTTGTGCGTAAGGGGAACCTGTGTTACCAATGGTTATCTCAACAAACCCGATGCCACGGCAGAGGTCTTTGATTCTGAGGACTGGTTTCACGCCGGTGACATCGCCTATATGGACGAGGATGGATATGCCTATATCGTAGACCGGAAAAAGGATATGATCAATGTGGGGGGCGAAAAGGTATTCCCATCTGAAGTTGAGGATATGATGCTCGTGCATCCCAAGATCAGGGATCTCGTCATCGTGGGGATCCCTGATGAGCTTAAAGGGGAAGCACCCAAGGCCTTTATACAGCTCAATGAGGGAGAGACAGCGACCTTAGAGGAGATAAGGGAGTTCTGCAAGCCGAGAATGGCCCCCTATAAAGTGCCTGTGGCCGTGGAATTCATTGAAGAGGTTCCCCGCTCTGCCGCAGGCAAGGCGCTCAGACGTCTGTTGAGGGATAAGGAATGGGGGGAGTAGGGAGTAAGGAGTAGAGAGGTGTGGCAAGTAAGGGGGTAGGGTCCCAAATAACAAATAACGAATAACGAATGAGGAGAGATTTATGGCTTACAAATTTATGACGTATGAAGAAAAGGAACAGATCGGGATTTTGACCCTTAATCGACCTGAAAAGCGTAACGCATTGGGTCATGATTTCGAAGAAGAAATTATTGCATGCCTCCAGGATGCGGGTAAGCGGTGTGATGCAAAGGTCATCATCCTAAAGGCTGCGGGGGATATATTCTGTGCGGGTCATGACCGCTTGGAGATCCTAAACCAGCCCCTCTCTGACATAAGGCGGCTTTTCCAGACCTCTTTTAATTTGATGACAGCTATCCGCACTGCTCCCCAGTGCATTATTGCCCAGGTACAGGGTGTTGCCATGGCCGGCGGATGTCATTTGGTGGCAGGATGTGATCTCATCACGGCAGGTGAAGAAAAGGCCAAATTCGGCATGACCGGTCTTATCTATTCTTACAACTGTTCTACCCCCACGGTTGCTGTGAGCCGGGCTGTGCCCCAGAAAAAATGCATGGAAATGCTAATGACTGCCAATCTGTACAGTGCTAAAGAGGCCGAGGCTTTTCACCTCGTAAACCGTGTATTCCCTGATGATAAATTAGATGAAATGACCTTTGAATGGGCCAAGGAGATTGCCAAAACCAGTAAATATGCCATCTATATGTCCAAA
>JAUWPC010000384.1 GCA_030611815.1 Desulfobacteraceae bacterium | reverse complement strand
CTGCTTTCAGGATGCCACCTGTAGTGGATTCCAGCAAAGCATCAAAAATGAAGAAATAGCCTATATTTGTGGCTTTTAAACTTATTTTGACATTTTATTTATGCAATTAAGGGATCAAAACAGTCTCCTAGAAATGGTGATTTTTTCGACTTCTTTTGCGCCTTCATATATCTCTAATATTTTTGCGTCCCGGTAGAATCTCTGCACATCATATTCATCGATGTAGCCATATCCACCATGCAACTGGAGGGCCTTGTCGCATACCCAGACGGCCATCTCCCCTGAGAAATATTTGGCCATGGCATTTAGGCTGGGATCAACCTGACCTTGATCGACTTTCCAGGCAGCCTTGTAGGTAATGTTGCGGGCAAGTTCTATTTTTGTAGCCATTTCAGCCAGCATAAACTGCACACCCTGGTTCACGGCCAAGGGTTGCCCGAAGACCTTTCTCTCCTGAACATATTTTATGGTCTTGTCCAAGGCCCCCTGTGCAAGACCGACTCCCTGGGCGGCCACCATGGTTCTGGTTGTATCAAAGAAATGCATCAGTTGACGAAACCCATTTCCCTCCTCCCCGATTAGATTCTCCAAAGGGACACGCACATCTTCAAAAGCGATCTCTGCCGTGTCGCTCGCTCTGATTCCCATTTTCCCTCTTATTTTATTAGCCTCAATACCTTTCCGGTCCGATTCAACCAGGATCAGACTGTGCCGATTATGCCTTTTTTCTGCCTCCGGGTTGGTGACACAGAGAACGACCATCCAATCACAAATAGTCCCGTTAGTAATAAACATCTTATTGCCATTGATTACATATTCATTGCCATCTCTTATGGCCTTAGTCCTTGTGGCGGCCACATCAGTGCCGGCATCCGGCTCTGTGTAGGCCCCTGCCGACACTGCCTCACCATTTGCGAGAAGAGGGAGATATTTTTTCTTCTGCTCCTCAGTCCCGAACATGAATATATTTTCAGAACCGAAGGTTGCAGTGATGATGACCGTTCCTATGCCGAGATCTATCCTGCTGAGTTGCTCGGTTATCAGCGCCAGTTCCACGAACCCAAACCCCGGCCCGCCGTATTCCTCAGGGATAAAAGCGCCCACAAGGCCCGTCTCACAAGCCTTTTTCCAAACCTCTCTGGGATATCTCTCCTCCCTGTCGCAATCCTTGGCTATGGGTTCAATCTCATTAACAGCGAATTTGTAAGCTGTTTCCTGAATGAGTTTCTGTTCTTCAGTTAGTTCGTAATCCATATCTACCTCCCTTTCATCTTTAAATGCCTGTTTGTGTTCGATCCGTTCACCCCGGTCTCATAGCCCTTTCTCAAACGCTAAAACCCCAGGCCCTTGGCGATGATGGTTTTCATGATTTCAGTGGTGCCTGCATATATGCTGGAGGCCCGAATATCCCGATACCATCGGCATATAGGGTATTCCTCCATGTAGCCATAACCCCCGTGAAGCTGAACGCAGTCATAGGCCACACGATTTGCCATTTCCGCAAGCCACCATTTGGCCATGGAGACCTTCTTGATTATACTCTCTCCCTCGATGTGGTCGGCTACGAGGTCATTGATAAAGGTCCGACCAAGTTCCACCTCGGTGGCCATCTCCACAATCTTGAAGGTGTTGTGTTGAAACTGGCCGATCAGTTTTCCAAAGGCCTCCCGTTCCTTGCAGTATTTGATGGTAAGGTCCAACATCGTCTCGGCAGCCACCTGAGTCTGGATGGCACACACGAGACGTTCCTGTTGCAATTTCTGCATCAAATAGGTAAAACCATTGCCCTCTTCACCAAGCAGGTTTTCCTTAGGAACACGGCAGTCCTCAAAGTAAAGCTCAGCCGTATCCGCACAACATATCCCCATCTTTTTGAGCTTTTTTCCCTTTGTAAAGCCAGGTGACCCGTCCTCCACCAACAATAGGCTAATGCCTTTATGGGCAGGTACTGCTTCAGGGTCTGTTTTACAGGCCACAATCACCAGATCACAGAAGACACCATTGGAGATAAAGGTTTTCTGCCCGTTGATCACATAGGAGTCCCCGTCCCTGACAGCCTTCGTCCGGATGGCCTGAAGATCAGATCCGGCACCCGGCTCAGTCATTGCAACGGCTAAGATAGTGCCACCTGTGGCGCATCCTGGAAGCCACCGCTCTTTCTGCGCTTCGCTCCCAAAGGAGTTGATATAAGGGGCAATAATGTCGCTGTGGAGCGCCACCTGGAATCCATCCGCTCTTATACGGGTAAGTTCTTCGATTATAATGACCGAGTATTCGAATCCGACACCCGACCCGCCATATTGCTCTTCGAGCCAGGGGCAGAGAAACCCCTGCTCCCCCAGTCCCTGCCAGGCCCCCCGAGGGACCTCTCCCTTTTCTTCCCATTCCTCGATATATGGGGCCACCTCATTCCGGACGTATTTGCGAAAAGCATCTCTGAATATTTCGTGCTCCTCGGTGTAAATATTACGGCTCAATTTATTCCCCTCCTTTCCTTATCCCCCGCCTTAGAATATCGATTGCGAGATCGAGGGTGCTTTTCAGGTAATCCTTATTAGGGTTTGTCATCCGTTTGCTCTCTTCCCACAGAACCGCGCCTGTAAAGATAATCCAGATAATGTCCGCGAGAGCAGTGGAATGGTAATCCTCAAAGCAGCCTTCACTCTTTCCCTGATCAAATATTCCGGCCAGATTTCTGAGGCTTTTACCGGCAAGCTCATTTAACTGGGAAAGCCGTTCCGGAGGCAGGTTCTTGAGGCCATCGCTGGCCTGGAGATGAAACACGTTTATGAGAATAAGATGGTCGAAATTGTAGACATCGTAAAAGAGATCCTTGAGGGCTTCAACCTTTTCATCTGCATCAAGGCCTTCCTGCAAATGAAGCCTTTCCAGTCTGTCAGAGAGGTATTCTAAGAGTTGAAGATTGAGAGAAACATAGAGGTC
>JAUWPC010000352.1 GCA_030611815.1 Desulfobacteraceae bacterium | reverse complement strand
ACGGAGATCATCCATTGCTTTGAGAAGTTCTTCCTTTGTTTCCCCCAGGCCTAACATCAGGCCTGACTTGGTAACCATGTGTGGCACGTATTCAGAAGCCCGTGTTAGAAGTTCCAGTGAGCGTCCATAGTTGGCCTGCGGCCGGACCTGCGAGTATAATCGCGGCACAGTCTCAAGATTGTGGTTGAGCACATCCGGTCCGGCAGCGAGGAGAGTCAGAAGCGCATCCCAGTCACCGCCAAGGTCAGAAATGAGCGTCTCCACACCTATGCTCTGATACTCCCTTTTTATAGCCAGGATGGTTAGAGCAATATGGCCAGCTCCGCCATCTAAAAGATCATCCCGCGTAACCATCGTCAGTACGCAGAAGGTCAACTCCATGCGGGCAACGGCTTGAGCCGTCCGCAGTGGCTCATTCGGGTTCGGTGGGTGGACGGGGGATTTATCCACGGCACAGAATGCGCAGTGCCTGGTACAACTGGGCCCTAACAAGAGGAAAGTGGCAGTACCACGGCTGAAGCATTCCAACTGGTTGGGGCAGTGGGCTTCTTCGCACACTGTGTGAAGTCCACCTTCTTTAATAGCCGCCATAACAGTGGCATTGCGACCGGATGAAGGGATCCTGCGTCTCAGCCAAGGAGGCTTTGGTTCTGCGAGCGCCGGCATTGAGTTCACCGCCTTAGGAATGAAGACGAAATAACGTCCACATTATTTGAAAGATGGTTCTTGGATTCATAATCGTAATCATAATCATAATCATAATCATTCTGAATAGGATTACGATTATGAAGTGGGCAAGTTATTTCATCCCTGAACCTTATCGTCTATTATTCTCCGGGCACTACCTAAAGATACCATATCTCATGATGACATATATGGCCTTGAAGCCGTCTTTCCATCCAATCTTCTTTCCTTCTCCATATGACCTGCCATAATATGAGATCCCGACTTCATAAATACGGTATTTTCCCCTGGCTATCTTGGCGGTGATCTCCGGCTCTATTCCAAATCGATCCTGTTCTATCCTTATTTTCTTTATGACTTCGGTCTTGAAAAGCTTGTAGCAGGTTTCTATATCGGTAAGGTTTAGATTCGTAAACATGTTTGAAAAGATGGTGAGCATCCTATTCCCCACGTAGTGCCAGAATAGATGCACCCTGTGAGGCCCTCCCCCCATGAAACGGGACCCGTAAACCACATCAGCCTTTCCCTGAAGGATGGGGGCCATCAGTTTTACGTACTCCATGGGATCGTATTCCAGGTCGGCATCCTGTATAATCACCATATCACCGGTAACGCATTTTAGCCCTGATCTTATTGCCGCCCCCTTTCCCATATTCTTGGGGTGATAAATGATCTTATCAACCTCGTTTATGAGTTGGGTCCTGATGAGTTCCGTGGTTCCATCATTGGAGCAATCATCCACAAGGATAATCTCCTTATCCTTTACAGGTGACGCCCTGACAAGAGAAATCAATTCTGAGAGATGCCTCTTTTCATTATAGCACGGAATGATAATGGAGAGTTTCATGGTCAGGTCCGTCTAACAGTGAGCGCAAATTCACCTCAAAGAATTACAGATCAGTGGCCCCTTGTCAAGAGTCAAGTTACCACCCCAAGAGGAGGTGGCCTGTCCTTTTTGATTCTGGAAGGTACGCTGGTTTAAGTGCCTAAAGTTAAAGAACTTCGTGACTTTAGTCACTCATTCCCTTTTGATCTTGACGAGGACCCGTAGAAGTTCAATAATAGATTGACATTCTTATCATGAGGGCTGTCCGAATCTGGACCAACGAACATGGAGAATGAAATCACTATATGGAGGGTTGTTCATGACACAACAGACCAAAATGGACCCTGAGATTTTATCCATGGTCCTCGACACCATTGAAAAACTTGAAAGAGAGAAACTCCCGTTAGAAACAAAGTTAGATATGGATCGGTTAGGTGAGTTCCCATCCGAGCTGATTCGATTTATGTTGGGGCCTGACATTGGCCTTCATCTCATCTTTATCCCGGAAGAGTATGGGGGGCTTGGGGCTGGGGCCACGGAGATTGCCATTGTATCGGAAAGGATGGCAAAGATGGATCTGGCCATTGCCACCTCGTTTTTGGCCATATGCTTAGGCATGGATCCGATCAGGGTGGGGGGAACTCCGGAGCAGAGAAAAAAATATATCACAAAGATCGCAGAGCAAGGCCTTGTTGTGGCATACGGTGTCACCGAGCCTGAGGCTGGTTCAAATGTTCAGGCCCTGAAGACTAAGGCCGAGCGTGTCTTAGATGATGAGGGCCAGGTCAAAGGTTACAAAATCAATGGCCAAAAACAGTTTATTACCAATGGAGGTGTGGCGCAGCTTTATACGATTCTTGCGGATGCCCCTGATGGCCCCTCTTTTTTTATTGTAGAGGCCGGGGTCGAGGGGCTTATACCTGGCAAACACGAGGACAAACACGGGATCCGCGCCTCTGACACCTGTCCCCTGACCTTGGAGGACCTTTATGTGTCTGTGGATAATCTTGTGGGAGGTGTAGAGGGCCAGGGCCTGAAGCAGGCCAACCAGGTATTCGGGTATACCAGGCTTATGGTGGCTACCTTCGGCCTGGGCGGCGGCATGGCCTCCTTAGAAAGGTCGGTCAGGTACTCCAAGGAGAGGGTGCAGTTTGGTACAACCCTTGCCGAGAAACAGGGATACACACACAGGCTTCTGGTCCCCCATGCCGTGCAATTGGAGGCGGCCCGGGCATACATAGAGGAAGTTGCCCGCAGGCTCGATACCGACGAAGAAGATCTCCAGGTGGAGGGGTCCATTGCCAAGTATTTCACCACCGAAGCGGGCGATGCCATGGCCAATGATGGGATTCAGGCCTTTGGGGGTTATGGTTATATTCGGGAGTACGAGGTGGAAAAGATCAAGCGGGACGTTAAAATTCTGACCATATACGAAGGAACCAGCGAAATCCAGCGAAGCATTATCTCCATGTTCCGTCTCAGGACAACGGTTCGCTCTAAAGGCGGTTTTTACCGGGAAATGGCTGATCGCCTGAGCAGACTGCCGGAAGAGACCGGCGGTCCCAGCTTGGCCAAGGCGATACTCATAATGAATGACGTAATCTTGAGCGCCAGGAAACATAAGCTGACAAAATCTCAGCATGTGATGTTTCTGTTGGCCGATATGATGACCTGGACCGAGACAGGGAGCGCCCTCTGCCATAAGGGAGCGGTTTATGCAGGGGGCCAGACCCGTACTTCCTCATTCATCAAGGCCGCAGCAAGGCTTTTTGCAAGGGAGGCGGTTGAGAAGGTTTATGTGAACGGCATCAAGATCATCCAGGGTTGTGAAAAGAGAGATGATGAAATGGCT
>JAUWPC010000325.1 GCA_030611815.1 Desulfobacteraceae bacterium | reverse complement strand
ATCAATTCATTCAACAGATTCTGGATTGTGATGTCAGGATTTTTAACAAAAGGCTGTTCCAATAGACATTCCTCAGAAAAGAACTTCTTGAGTTTTCCTTCCACGATTTTTTCAATTATCTTTTCAGGTTTTCCTGATGCTTTGGCCTGCGATGCATAGATCTCCTTCTCTTTTTTCAGGACATCTTCCGGCACTCTTTCTCGATCAATGGACACCGGGTTTGTCGCTGCAACCTGTTTTGCAATGTCTTTTACAAAACTCGTGAAATCCTCGGTCTTACCGGTGAAGTCTGTTTCGCAGTTTACCTCAACCAGAACTCCAATTTTTCCTCCCGCGTGAATATAAGACTGCACCTGACCCTGGGAAGTCGTGCGACCGCCCCGCTTTTTGGCTGTTGCGATCCCCTTTTTCCTTAGATGATCAATAGCCTTGCTGATGTCTCCGTCGCATTCCAGGAGCGCTGCCTTGCAGTCCATTATTCCAACACCGGTCTTTTCTCTCAGCTCTTTAATTATTGAAGTCGATATTGTCAATTTTACCCCCATTGGATTGTCGATTTATGATTGTTGATTGATGATTGCTCCCCTGAAATGGGGAGATCCTTTCTGTCCTTGTCACGATCAGTTCTATGCCCTAATTTTTATAATAACCCCATGGTTCCTTTTTCTGTATGAAGAAAATTCAAATTATTATGAGTTGACTCGGTAGCTTCCAATAAGCTCATTAGATCCAGCTGAACAGGATTGGGTATTTGGTTATCTCTGTAATGTATCATTTTCAATCGACAATCAACAATCATCAATCATCAATTGTAGGTCCCTGCTCGTCTTTTTCTTCCCTCGCCTCTAATTTTTCTGTTTTTGGAAGGACAATGATCTCAGGCCCCCCTTTCTCACCTTCAATCGATTCAGATACTTCAACTGTCTCTGCCGCAGCAGCCTCCTGTTCTTTTCTTAATACGTCTTCTTCCCTTAATCGCTGCTCTGCTAAGGCGTGCCCTTCGATGGCGGCATCCGCGACTTTGGAGCATATCAGTCTTATGGCTCTGATGGCATCGTCATTTCCTGGTATGATGAAATCTATGTCATCTGGATCACAATTAGAGTCGGCAATGGCAATCACAGGAATGCCAAGTTTTCTGGCCTCTCGTACTGCTATTTTCTCCCTCTTGGGGTCTACCACGAAGACTGCCCCTGGCAGTTCATCCATATTTTTGATCCCCCCGAGGTTCCTTTCTAATTTAAACAGCTCTTTATCCATCTTCAGGATTTCTTTTTTGGTGTAGCGATTGATGGAACCATCTTCTTTCATCTGTTCTAAATCTTTGAGGCGCGCGATACTTTTCTTGATGGTCTGGAAGTTGGTCAGTGTACCCCCAAGCCATCGGTTGACCACATAGAACATGCCGCAACGTTCGCTCTCTTCCACAACCGATTCGTGTCCCTGTTTTTTGGTCCCAACAAAAAGGAGAGGGTACCCGTCAGCGACGGTCCTGACAATAAAGTCATAAGCGATTCTGATTAATCTTACCGTTTTTTGAAGGTCAATGATGTGTATCCCGTTTCGAGCCCCGAAGATGTACGGCTTCATCTTGGGGTTCCATCGCCTTGTTTGGTGTCCGAAATGCACGCCTGCTTCTAAAAGTTGCTTCATGTTGATAACTGCCATTCAATCCTCCTTTGTAGTGAGATCGCTTCAGATCTCTATGCCGGTTTTTCCTCAGTTCGGAGCGTCTCGGCCCCAGTGGGGCTACAGGGGTACCTGGCAAAAATCCGAACCTGTGATTTTTAGGGCTATTTAGTGCCCGAACGAAAACTAGAATTTTTCGTTCAGGCACTATTTGACCCTTGAGCTATTTCTCCTAACTTGGTATTATCGAGTGAATCCCTGTGGGCATCCTGTCATGATCGGCTGATGAATACGCACGGAACCCAAAACCTCACATTTTGCCCCGTGAGGCCCAAAATTCATAAGCCGATTTATATAACATTGCCGGTTTTAATTTGCAAGAAAAAAATATTGAGGGATTTAGGGGTTGAGGAATTGAGGGATTGAAGGATGCTGGGTATTAGACAGTTGCCAATTGAGTCTTGTGCAAAAAACACGAGAAATTCTTTACAATCCCCGGTAAGCCAGTAATAGAAACGGTTTCAGACGGTATTGAAAAACGTTAAACTTTTTGCAACTTGCTTAGTTTCCGCTCAAGGTTCGAGATTCACGGATTACGTTAAGGGAATTGTTTTTAATTCCTCAATTCCTCAATCCCCAAATTCGTAATTCCGGTTTCTTTGGTTTTTACGAGGCCATCAATCGTCAATCATCAATCAACAATCATCAATCCCCGGGGGTAGATCATGGATGAGAATATCAAGAAAGGTATCAAGAGGCTTGCTGAAAATGCTGAAATAGGAGTTGCTCGGTCTATCTTGCGTTGGAAGTACAAAAAAGAGGGGAGAGATGCTCCCGGGGATGATGAGTTAAAAGACCAGTCTCGAATGGTAGCTGAGAAGGCGCACGATGTTATTGCTGAAAGAGGAAAGAATGTTTGGCATGAGCTCAAAAAGGTGTACGCAAAAACCGGAGTCAGGGAGGATTCAGACGAGTGATATATAACAGGTTGCTTCACGGGATCAGAAAAGATCTGGATGAAAAGGAGAAGGAGAGACTTTCTCCATGGGCTTGTCTCAGCCGCAGGGGGGTGAGAAGAGAGATAGATGATGACATCGAACGAGGGCACAGACAGAGTTTTGCGGTTGATTCTGACCGGATACTCCATTCTTTGGCCTATTCCCGCTATATAGACAAGACTCAGGTTTTTTATTTGATAAAAAATGATCACATTACCCACAGGGTTTTGCATGTGCAGCTTGTGTCCAAAATCGCAAGGACCATAGGACGTCTTCTCCGGCTTAATGAGGATCTGATTGAGGCTATAGCCCTTGGGCACGATATTGGTCACACTCCCTTTGGGCATGATGGAGAGAGATTTCTCTCCGCTCTTTGTGAAACTCATCAGATAGGCCGGTTTCTCCATAATATACAGGGTGTCCGCTTCCTGCAGGAGATAGAGAGGAAGGGAAAGGGGTGGAACCTGACGCTGCAGGTGTTGGATGGGATTCTCTGCCACGACGGTGAGATCCATTCTCAGTCCCTCGCGCCAAAGAGAGAAAAAAATTTTGAGACCCTGATTGTTGAAATAGGGAAAAAGGTGGAAGATCCTTCCGTCGATATCTGGCCCATGACATTGGAGGGGTGCGTAGTCAGGATGGCCGACACCATAAGCTACATTGGCCGGGATATAGAAGATGCTATCAGACTCGGTTTGATTGCCCGGCAAGATATCCCGGAGGATTGCAGGCGGGTTCTGGGGGATACCAATGGGACCATTGTTTATACCCTTGTGGAGGACCTTGCTGCGAATAGTCTAAACAGGGAGGATCTGAATTTTAGCAGTGATGTGGGATTTGCATTGAAAAAGCTTAAGGAATTTAATGAAAAATATATTTATCAAGACAGCAGGGTCAAAGGACAAACCACCAAGATTAAGCTTATGTTTGAGTTGTTGTTTGAAAAATATCTTGAGGATCTCGAAACAGGGAATGATAATTCCGCCATATACAAGGGGTTTTTGGATGGAATGTCACCGAAATATGTGGAACAGACCCCTTTGGCAGCGATTGTGCGGGACTTTGTCGCCGGGATGACGGATGAGTATTTCTTAGGTCAATGCCGCAAGAATTTTATCCCCGAAATGAATCCCGATTTTTTTAAATAG
>JAUWPC010000039.1 GCA_030611815.1 Desulfobacteraceae bacterium | reverse complement strand
TCTTCCTCAAGGTATCTCAAATGGGCAATCGCTTCCCCGGTGGCAAACCACTTCTGGGCCAGAGGAAACTGATCCCATGAATCGCAGTCTATGTCCCAGGTCATCTCCGAGGCAACCTGAAAGGCATTTTTTGATTCACTGTTCAGGATTGTGAGGACCTCTTCAATTCGCTTGTTGTGATGTTGCTTCAGTTCATCAATCCTTTTACCATGGTTCTTGCACACCCTTCTGTGCCCTGGCAGAACCAGACCAACATCCAGTCCGCGGACCTTTTCAAGGCTGGCCAAATAATTCTTCAAGGGGTTTTCCCGGTCGGACCAGCACTGGATGTTGGGGGTAATGTCGATGAGAATATGGTCTCCGCAAATGAAAATCTTTTTTTCAGCCTCGTACAGACAGGTATGCCCCTTGGTGTGGCCGGGAGTCTCAATACACCTGAAATGATAGTCCCCAGCCCGAATGGTATCATCGTCTGTCAGGATGCTCAGTTCAGGGACCCACTGAGAATGGAACTTGAAGCCAGGGTGACTTTTTAGGGCATTTCTGAGTTCACTCTTGGGAAAACCATTCCGCCCGGCATATTCGAGCATCGGCTCCCATCCGTCCCAGGACTCGATGATCTCGCTATCCGGACGATTGAAAAATACCTTACTGGTATCGGTGACAAGTTTGGCCACAAGACCGAAATGATCGGCATGGAGATGGGTGATGAAAAAATCGGTCTTCCCCAGATCAACCTTAATTTCCCCCAGACCGGCCTCCATGGCTTCAAGACATTCTTTCCGATTCAGACCTGTATCAATCACCAGGTTCCTCTCCGGGGCCTTTATCACATAGGAATTGAGGTATTTGAGTGGACTGTTCGGCAGGGGAATCTCTATTCTAAAAAGGTCCGGCAAAATCTCTTCGATCATCCTTTACTCCTCTTGTCTGATCACGGAAAAAGGCGGGGAGTCTCCCCGCCTTTATTCCCTACAGACCGGTTAAAATCCGTCTGGTTGAGTGACTGATCAGATATCTTACTTCGCGACAGGTCGCTCTTTGGACCCATACAAAATACTCGGTTGCCGCCACCCGGTAACAGGGAAAAAATCCTTTTTTTCCGCATCACACTGCAAAACCCTGTAATAGTGGGTTCCTTTTCTAATATTCGGGCCGTATTGTATCTTGCCCAAACCTCCCGAATCAAAGTCTTGGATACTCTCAAGGGCATCAACCAATTTCTCCCTTGTCAGGTCCCGGCCGCAGTCCTCCAGGGCCTGGGTCAGGAAAAGCAACGGTGTCCACATCATGGGCATAATACGCCACCCTAAGGGTCCTTTCGCAGTCTCTTCACCTAATTTATCGGCAAAGAGTTTTTCCATCTTAATCCAACCGGGACCTCTTTCATGTCGCATGCCCAGACTAAAAAAATGATAGTGTCCGTGGGCCAGCTTGCCTGCCATAAATGCCCTGGGATCCACTGTGACATAGTCCCCGAAGAAAACAGGCTTCCAGCCGATCTTGTTCGCCTCTTTAAGGAGATTGGCATAGACCGGCGCATACCCGGCATAAAAGCAGTGGGTTACGCCCTTGGCCTTCATCTTCATGGCCTGGGCGTTGAGGTTTTTGGAACCCCGTTTATAGGCCGACGAGGCGACTTTGAGCCCGTATTTTTTGGCGCCGAGTTTGACACCCTTCAGGGCGGATTTGCCCCACTCATCGTCCTGATAGACCACACCGAGCTTGGGGTTCTTTACCTTCAGGTCATTGACTAAATAATCCACCATCATGATCCCGTTGTCCTCATCGCTGCAGGCATACCAGAACAGGTAGCGAATCGGCGGGTCGAACATGTTTTGCGTGGTGGCGGCAGTTGTAAACACCGGGATCTTCTCCCTCTTGATGTCTTCGAGTATAGCGGTACACGGTGTGGACCCGTACACAGTAATGATAGCGAATACCTTGTGCTGATGTACCAGTTTGGTAAACGCGGTCTTGGTCAGGACCGGGTCGTACTTCATGTCCTCAATCACAAAATCCACTTTGCGCCCGTGGATCCCTCCCAGGTCCTCGTTGACCCATTTCTTCCAGACCGCCAGTGCAGCACTGCACTGTTTGCCCAGATAGGCCCCGGGACCGGACATGTCTTGAAAGCTGCCGAATAGGATCTTGTCCTTGGTCACCCCCACTTCGGCCTGGACGTTAGCCATTGCAAAAAAGCTGACCCCCAAGATACACAGAATAGCCATCCCAAAACGCAAAACCTTTTTCTTCATGATATCCTCCTTCCCAATAAAATTAGATTTGATGTGAAAAAAGGCGGTCTGGAAGACACAGCATCACACCAGACGATCCTTTAGTAAGTAAAAGGCCAAGGTTTCCAATATCTCTTGATCTTTATCCATATGCCGAATAGACCGTCAGGTTCGAACAAAAGGAACCCGATGATAACAAGGCCGTACACTATCACTGAAATCGCCCCCACTCTCGGCGAAAAGGTAGGATAGGCTGAGGCTATCGGTCCGGTAACCGCGCTGATCACCTCCGGCAGCAGGACCATGAACACAGCCCCGATGACGGAGCCGAACACCGTGCCCAAGCCCCCGACAATGATCATGGCGATGTAGAGGATAGACTGGTTAAAGGTGAAATGGTCCGGACCGATAAGACCCATCAAATATGCGTACAGGGCGCCGGCCAGACCGGCAATAAAGGAACTTATGACAAAGGCGAGGATCTTGTACTTGGCTAAGTGAATGCCGATTATCTCCGCAGCAATATCCCGATCTCTGACCGCCACAAAGGCCCGTCCCGTACGGCTCATGGCCAGATTCTTGGTAAACATGGCAGCGGCCACTGCAAAGAAGAGTATTACATAGTAAAAGGATTCGTAGGTATCCAGCTTATACCCCAAAAGGGCCGGGCTCGGCAGTATAATGCCCCTGTCACTGAGCGTGAGGCTCTCCCAGTGATAAATGACGTGTTCTGTTATGAACTGGAAGGCTAATGTGGTAACTACCAGATAGAGGCCCTTGAGCCGCAGAGTGGGGACACCCACCACCGCGCCGATGGCAGCCGCCATCAGCCCGGCTAAAGGGAGTGCCGCAACAAAGGGAAACCCTGCCTTTGAAGAGAGTATGGCGGCAGTGTACGCACCGATCCCCATAAAGGCCGCATGGCCCAGGGAAATGAGACCTGTATAGCCCGTCAGGATATTGAGCCCCAGGGCGCTGATCACCGACACGCCACAAACGCAGGCCACAAAAACAACGTATTTCCCGACAAAAAAGGGAAGGCCCAGGAGAACGAGGCCAAAAATGATGAGGGATATTCTTGCGGCCAGGCTCGGGAATATCCTTAAATCCTGTTCATAAGTCCTTACGCAAAATCGGGTAACTGCCATGACGTTCTTTAAAACTCCTCCTAAACCCGTTCTATCTCTTTGGTCCCGAACAGCCCGTATGGCCGGATCATCATAACGATCAAAACAATAACATAGGCCGTGATTTCATTAATCCCGCTCCCTAAGTAGTCTTCCAGGTAAAACCCGGCCAGATTTTCGGTTACGCCTATTATCAACCCCCCGATGATGGCCCCATGGACGCTATCCAGCCCGCCCAATATGATAGCGGGAAGCGCCTTAAGGCCAACGTGACCCATGATCGGTTCTAAAAAAGTAAAACTGGCCAGAAACACCCCGGCAATGGTAGCCACAAGAGATGCGATGGCCCAGGAAGCCGTGAAAACGCCTTTTACGTTGATTCCCATCAGAAAAGCCGTCCTGGTGTCTTCGGCCGTGGCCCGCATGCTGATTCCCGCTCCCGAATATTTGAAAAACAAAAAGAAGATCACCAGCAGTATCGCCGTGGCCAAAATAGTGTAGATCTCCGCCTGATTGATTGCCGCGCCAAAAATAATTAACGGCTCCTCGGGAAAGGGGCTGGGGAACTGGAGCTCTTCATATCCCCAGAAAAGACCGGTGAGACCCCTAAGCACATTGGCCAGTCCCAGTGTCACCATGATCACGGCCAGGACCGGTTCTCCAATCATGGGCCGTACCACCATCATCTCCAGCAGCGAGCCAATAAGAACCATCAAAATGAGGGCACAAAAAAAGCCTAAGACAAAAGGAAGCTTGAGCGTGGTGATAAGCGTAAAGGCGATATAGGCCCCAAACATCATCAATTCGGGCTGGGCAAAATTGAAGATGTCGGTGGACTTGAATATGAGGACAAACCCTAAGGCGATACACGCATAAATGCTTCCCCATGCAAGCCCGGTAATTATAAGCTGAATAAGAATCTGAAAACCCATTATTTACCCCTTCTTACTCCCGTACATTTCTTCTATGATGTCACCAAATTTCTTGTAAACCGTCTTTCTACGGAGTTTTAAGGTGGCAGTCAGTTCGTCATCGTCATGATCCAGTTCCTTGTCGAGAAGCCTGAACTTCTTGATGGTCTCCACCTGTGCGAAGTCTTTGTTGGCCTCGTGAACCTCCTGCTTTATCATCTCGTTAACCTGCTGATTCCGGGCCAGGCTCTTGAATGTGGTGTAGGCGATGCTGCGCTCCTGGGCCCACTTGGCAACGTTGTCGTACTCGATCTGGATCAGGGCGCTCAGAAATTTGCGTCCGTCTCCGATCACAATGGCCTCATTTATGTAAGGGCTGCATTTAAGCCGGTTCTCGATCTCCGAAGGGGCAATATTCTTGCCGCCGGACGTGATGATGATCTCCTTTTTTCGGTCCGTTATCTTGAGCCTCCCCTCTTCGTCCAGTTCCCCCACATCGCCGGTGTAAAGCCAGCCGTCCTGAACGGTTTTTGCCGTAGCCTCGGGGTCCTTCCAGTAGCCCACAAACACATGATTGCATTTAAGGAGGATCTCGCCATCTTCCGCAATTTTCAGTTCCACACCTGGAATCGGCTTGCCCACGGTCCCCAGCTTGACATCGTCCAGGACATTACAGGTCCCGATGCCCGTCTCTTCAGTCATACCCCACCCCTCCAGAACCGGAACTCCCAGGGAGTGAAAAAACTTAAGCACTTCCGGAGCGATTGGCGCGGCCCCGCTTACGGCAACTCGGGCCCTCAAAAGACCCAGTTCCTTTCTAAGATGTCGAAAAAGCCCAAGATAGCCCAGCCCGTACATCAACTTCAGGGAGAAGGGAATGGGCCCGCCGGACAACCTGGCGTCTGCCATACGCTCTCCGATCGGGGAGCATATCTCGTACATCTTTTTCTTGATCCATGTGGCATCCTTCATTTTGATGATGATGCTGGCCATCATCTTTTCCCAAATGCGTGGCACGGCCAAATAGAAAGTGGGAAGGATCTCCCTCATATCCATGGTCACGGTTTCGACACTTTCGGCAAAATTGACCGTGGCTCCGGAGTTGAGGGGAAAAAAGACCGACATCATGCGTTCGGCAACATGACATAAAGGAAGGTATGAGACGATCTCATCAGTATCATACTGGGGGAGCACCTGGCTCTGGGCCTTGAGGAACTGGACTACATTGTCGTGACTCAGCATGGCCCCTTTGGGAGGCCCGGTGGTACCAGAGGTATAAACCATTATGGCCACATCCTCCGATTTCAGCTTATCCATGGTGCGATAGTATTTCTCCGGATCATTTTCCTCAACCTTGCGCCCCATATCTTCCACAGACCCAAAAGGCATAATCATAGGGTCCGTATAGTGACGCAACCCTTTCATGTCCGTTACAATGATCTTTATGAGCAGGGGCAGTTCCTCTTTTACCTCTAAGACCTTATCAACCTGCTCCTGGTTGTCGCACACCACAAATATGGAATCGGAATGGCCAATGACGTAACATGCCTCTTTGGCAGGGTTAGTGGGATATACCCCCACCGCCACCCCACCCGCACTCTGTACGGCCAGGTCGGCATAAAGCCACTCAGGCTCATTCTCACCAAAAATACTTACATGATCGCCCCGCGAGAGTCCCAGTTCCATCAATCCGAGGCAGAAATGGCGCACATGCCGGCAGTATTCGTTCCATGATATCTCCTGCCACACTCCGAAGTCTTTGTCCCGAAGCGCCACACGATCCCCGTACTTTTTGACTTTACCCAGGAATATGCGAGGGATGGTGTCCTCTTTCACGGGTTTCCCGCTCCTCTCATAACGGTTTCGTAATCCTCCCCCAGATAGGCCTTCTGAACTTCAGAATCCTTCTGAACCTCTCGGGGAGACCCTTCGGCGATCTTCTTGCCGAAATCGAGCACGCATACACGCTCTGATATATCCATCACCACGTCCATGTCATGTTCGATCATGACAATGGTGGTTTCCAGTTCCTCATGAACATCGAGAACGAACCGGGCGATATCTTCAGTCTCTTCCTGGTTCATCCCGGCCATGGGCTCGTCCAGAAGCAGGAGCTTCGGCTCCTGGGCCAGGGCCCGGCCCAGTTCCACCCTCTTCTGTACCCCGTAAGGGAGACTGCCGACCAGGTGCTTCCGCCATTGTTCCATTTCCAGGAAATCAATGACCTCCTCCACCTTGAGCCGATGCCTGTTCTCTTCCTCGGCCCGGTAGCCCAGGACCGCGTTTTTAAAAAATCCGCTTTTGTAATGATGGTGACGGCCCAGAAGCATGTTGTCTATGACGTTCATGTGGGAAAACAGCTCAACATTCTGGAATGTCCGGGCGATTCCCAGCTTGGCGATCTGATCCGGTCGTTCCTTTGAAAAGCCCCGGCCCTCAAAAAGAATGGTCCCGCTGTCCGGCGTGTAAAACCCGCTGATGCAGTTTAGAATAGAGGTCTTGCCCGCCCCGTTAGGCCCGATAATGGCATAGAGTTCGCCGGGCTCCACTGAAAGGGACACCCGGTCCAGGGCCTGTATCCCCCCGAAAGCGAGGGATATATCCTTGATATCTAATAGTCCCATATTTCGTTGCCGTTAACAGGTTCAGACCCGCCCGCTGGATGGCGGGCAGGGTTCAGGGTTACCATATTTCATTAGGACCAGGGGCGTAATTCAGGAAAGCCAGCGTTTCCTGCGCTTGTAATGTTTCACTTCGGCAAAACTTTTGCGCTCTTCACCCTCTTTTATGCCGAGATAGAACTCCTTCACATCCTCGTTCTCCATCAGTTTTTTGCTGGGGCCATCCAGTACAATTCTTCCGTTCTCCATGATGTACCCGTATTCGGACACTGCCAGGGCCATGAGGGCGTTTTGCTCCACCAGCAGGATGGAAACCTTTTCTTCCCTGTTGATTCTCTTGATAATCTCGAAAATCTCGCTCATCAGAATGGGGGCCAACCCCAGGGAGGGTTCGTCAAGCATCATCAACGATGGACGTGCCATGAGGGCCCGGCCGATAACCATCATCTGCTGTTCCCCACCGCTGCAAAAACCCGCCTGTAGCTTCAGCCTGTCTCGCAGAACTGGAAAATAGCCGAGGACCATATTGTAATCCTGCTCAACTTCCGCCTTCCCGTCCCGCCGGGTATGGGCGCCTACGCGGATATTCTCATCCACCGTAAGTTCCCCAAAAACCCGCCGCCCTTCCGGAACCTGGGTTATTCCGAGACGAACAATCTCCTGAGGGTCCATCTTGTGGATGGCATGACCGTCAAATTCTATGGTCCCCTTCATGATCTCTCCGTCCTCGTAGTCCAGGAGGCCGGATATGGCCGTCAACGTCGTGCTCTTGCCCGCGCCGTTTGAGCCTAAAAAGGCAATAATGCTCCCGTCCGGCACATCCAGAGAAATCCCTCTGAGAACCAGGATAATATCATTATACACAGCTTCGAGGTTGTTCACCTGCAGCATGGAACTCAAAAACTCCTTTTTCTAAGATGGCCGCTTTTAAGGAAATGCGAGTTAGCTTATAACAAAATCTCAAGGTCTGCAACAGGAAAAGACACGCAGGAATGGACATAGCCAAATTGCCTGTCCGACTTTCTCACAGGCACCCAGGCCGGCTGAAACACCTTTCCTGACAGGATCTTGACCCTGCATTTACTGCACTCACCCGATCGGCAGAGAGAGGAGATCTTCATTCCCTTTTTTTCCAAGGCAAGCATTAGCGGCTCACCCGCTCGGGCTTCAATTGTGGGGCCGCCATCCACCTTCACCGCAAAGACCTCATCTGCCTTTATCTCTTCCGGCCAGCCCGGGTAATCGCATATATGGGCAGGTGCTCCATACACATCTTTCCTTATCTTCCTTTTCGGAATGCCAAGTCTTTCCAGTTCGGGCACACAAAAATCATACATCCCCTGAGGACCGCAAAGGTAAAAGGTCTTTTCAGCAGGCTCTCCTATGATCTCCCTTATCAGGTCTCCGGTAATAAACCCCGTTGGTCCTTCATATCCCTCCTGAGGCTCTTCAATGACCGGCAAGTAGTTAATATTTTCAAACCGGTCTGAAAGGGAACGCAGTTCATCATGAAAGATAGCATCATTGAGGTTTTTGTTCCCATAGAAAATATATATGGCTCGTTCCAGACCACACTCAACAATCTCACGAATCATACTCCGAAAGGGAGTAATGCCACTCCCACCCGCAATACAGACCATGGTCCTGTCATGAAAGAGCGGATTATGGTAGAATTGACCGGCAGGCCCAGAACTCTCAAGCCCGTCCCCTTTTTTTACTTCATCAAGCAGGTAGTTGGATACAAGTCCGTCCTCAACACGCCGTATTGTAATTTCATAGAAGCCGGTCTGATTAGGAGGAGAAGAGATGGTATACGGTCTGCTCGTACGTATCCCGCTTAGCTCCAGAAAAAGGGCGATGTACTGTCCCGCTAAAAAGGGCGGAAGGTAGCCGTCTTGAGAGACTAATCTCAACGTCTTTGTGGAGGAGGTTTCGTCAATGATCTCTGAGATATGAAGCTTCATCCGGCTGGGGTGCAACAGATTGATCTGCTTATCCACTGAATCCCGATAGACCGCATAGTCTGTCCCGTATTTCCTGCTTGTTTCAATCTCTTCAACGATACCATTATACCCGTCAAATTCCTTAAAAATCGGCTTTTTCATGGTCCCTCTCTAATTTGAATTGAGCTTTCTCAAAACGGACTTGGCTGCCGACATCCCGGCCTGCAGTGTAGGCTGAAACCCGCAGTCGCCGATCCACCCGCTGGCGAAATAGAGGCCTCCAATGGGGGAATGACGTCCCGGCTGAAAAAACATGGAGTCCTTGGTATATTGCTCAAACCCGTAAATCGCGCCATTGGGATGACCGAGATACCGCATGTGGGTCAAGGGCGTTGCCACCTCAAGCTCTTCTATATGTTTCCTGACATCCGGAAAAATCGCTTCAATCCGGCGTAACATGGATTCCGCACACCGGTACTTTATCCTGTGATACTGTGTCGGGGGTATCCGCATCCAGGGCTCGCCATATTTTAGGGTAACAATGTTTACCTGGCACGTTCCTGGGGGTGAAAAATCCGGATCAGACACATCGTAGCAACTCATAACCATGGTTTCGTCACTGATATCCACACGCCGCATAGGATTGAGCACCCTATCCGTGGCATCGATACCATCGAGTAGAAAGTTTGTTGTTTCAGTAATCCCCAACTCACCTGGTTCACAGTCAAATCCTATAAACATGGTAAAGGCCGAGGGGCTGAGACTCCGACCCCCCATTTCCCTGAGGACCCCGTCGGGAACCTCTTCAGAGTCAACAAGCTGTGTATATGTGGTTACCTGCGATGCATTGGAGATCACATATTTTGTCTCTATATGATCACCATCTTCAGTTATTACACCCTGAACAGCTCCGTTTTTCACTATTATCTTTTTCACCCCACAATTGAAACGGGCAGTCCCCCCATTTGAAAGGAATTTATTTGTTATTGCATTGGAAAGGGCCTGAGAACCGCCCTTGATGTGAAACGGCTTGAATTCTATATAGACAAAAAAGAGCATGGCAAAATAGGCAAAAGATAAACGGTTGGGCGGTAGCCCCAGATACCCCCAGTAAACGGACAGGAGGTTCTTCAACAATGGATCGGAGAAAATATCATCCATCACCTCATTAGCGGGCTTGAAAGCGTACTTATAAAGAGCCGGATATTTCTCACGGGAAGGAGAAGGGTCTTTGAAAAAAAAGGCGGCTAACATCTCGTTGGCATATTTATAAACCAGATCGAAGAACCTGTTAATGGCCTCTTTCTGGTGAGGAAATTTTTCCTCAAGCACGGAAATAACCCGGGTTTTGTCTGCCTTGAGTGCCAGTCTGAAGCCGTCAGGCATCCATACACTGAAGAGGTCTGACATTTCCACAAACTCCAGGTCATCGAGTACACCGAGGCTGGCCAGGGACATCCTGAGGGGTCCTGGTTTTTCAGGCGTTCCCATTCCGCTGAGCTGATGCAGCGCCACTTCAAACTCAAACCGGCCTCTACAGAAGCTGGTAGCACAACCGCCCGGGATATTGTGCCGCTCCAACAACAGGACATTGAGACCTTTCCGTGCTAAGCCCGCCGATGCCGTAAGACCCCCGTTACCCGCTCCGATGACTACTGCATCATATTTTTCCATAACATCTCCTTAACCGGAAGAACCGGTAAAGTGCCTAAAGTTTGGAGTTTGGAGTGCCTAAAGTTAATAATTGTTTTTTCTCGACAACATCGGTATTGAACGCTCATCATTTTTAATACCGACACAAGATCTAATTGCCAATTATTTAGTCTTCTTTTTGACTTGCCCTCTCGATCTCCATTTCCCTCAGTTCTCTCCGCAGAACCTTTCCTACACTGCTTTTGGGGAGCTCATCCATGAACTCTACCATTTTGGGCACCTTGTAAGCGGCCAGCTTTTCTTTGCAAAAGGCGATCACCTCCTCTTCAGAGAGGGTCTCCCCCTCTCTTGGGACAATAAACACCTTAACCGTCTCCCCACGATAAGTATCAGGTATCCCCACTGCGCAGGCCTCCTGTATCTTGGGATGCTCGTAAAGCACCTCATCAATATCCCTCGGATAGATATTGTACCCTCCCGCGATAATCATATCCTTTTTCCGGTCTACGATAAAAAGATATCCCTCATCATCCATATAACCGATATCCCCGGTGTACACCCACCCGTCCCGGATGGCATTTTCCGTCTCCTCGGAATTCTTGTAATACCCTTCTGTGACCTGGGGACCTTTGAGGAGGATCTCCCCGGATTCCCCGAGGGGCAAATCCTTAGTGCCGGTATCGATATCCACGATGCGGCAGTCTGTGTCCGGAACCGGGACACCCACACTTCCCACCTTGGTCTTTCCCCCCCACGGGTTAGCATGGGTGAGAACGGCGGTCTCCGTGAGTCCGTAGCACTCCACGATACCCGCCCCTACTGCCTCATCCCACTGGCGGACGGTCTCCGCTGCCAGGGGGGCAGCGCCTGAAAGGCATCCCTTTACAAAAGAAAAATCGGTCTTGGGGAAGTCAGGATGGTTGAGGACACCCACAAAGATGGTCGGTACGCAGGGGAACCAGTCGGGCCTGTACTTTCGAGTCATTTCGAGGACAATTCCTGGTTCGGGACGCGGGATCAGGATCAGCGTCAGCCCTCTGTAGATGGCCGTGTTCATACCGGTCGTGAACCCTGCGATGTGAAAGACCGGAAAAGTGCCCAACATGCTGTCCTTACCCTCCTCTGCATCGTGTATCCACGCCCTTAGCTGCTGGACACAGATACTACAGTTTTTGTGGGTGAGCATCACTCCTTTGGATACCCCTGTTGTGCCCCCGGTATAGAGAAGAGCGGCCAGGTCGTCGAATAGGACCTCTTCCATCGGGGCAGTGGGGGGATACTTGTTGATGAGGTCCATAAAATCATGGACACCCTCGTTGGGGTCGGTCTTCCTGTGCATCTTTTTCTTAACGAATGGGAAGAGCTGCTTCTTGGGGAAGGGGAGGTAGTCACGAATGTGGCAGGAGATTATGGTCTCGATCCCGGTCTTTTCTTTTAGCTTGAGGATTCTTGGTACCAAGAGATCGAGACTTATGGCCATCTTGGAGTCAGAGTCGTTCAACTGGTACTCTAATTCACTCTCTGTATAGAGGGGATTATTCATGACCACTACTGCGCCCAGACGGAATACGGCATAGGAGGCAATCACTACCTGAGGCATGTTTGGAAGCAAGAGTGAGACCTTGTCCCCTTTCCGGATGCCAAGATCAGCCAATGCCCCTGCAAAACGATTTACCAGTTCATCGAGTTCCCTGTAGGTGATCTTCCCACCCATCATAATCAGGGCAACCGTATCAGGGAACCTCTTTGCTGTCCTTTCCAGCGCTCCCGGCAAGGTGATTTCTTCGTAATCAACGCTGGGCGGGACTTCTTCGGCATAGGCCTTGTGCCAGATTCTCTCTTCCATAGGCTTCCTCCTTTTGAAATACGGTGAATCGTTATTTTTTCTCCTGCTCATCCTCCTTTGATCTTCTTGATCTGTTCGGTTGCCAATGTTCCGTCGGGTTACATACCACTAACCCGACCTGCAACTAACAAGTTCTGAGCGTAAGCCCTAACTTTAGGCACTTCATACTCTAAACTTCAAACTTCGCCTACTTTAGGCACTTATTTAACCGGGGCGGCTTTACCAAATTTACTTGCCCCGCAATTTTTTCATCAACTCTCCCATAATAATAAGCTTCTGGATCTGGTTGGTGCCTGCACCGAACTCGATCCCTTTTACATCACGGTACATCCTCTCTATGGGGAACTCTCTGATGTACCCATATCCTCCAAAGATCTGTACGGCCTTGCCCACTGCCTCCACACCTACTTCTGCGCAGAAAAGCTTTGCATAGGATGCCTCTAACCTGACCCTTTTTCCAGAGTCGGCCATTGACGCGGCCCAGTAGGACAGGACCCTCCCGGCCTGAATCCTGGTCGCCATATCCGCTAACATATCCTGAATCATCTGGAAGCTGACGATGGGCGCGCCGAATTGAACTCTCTCCGAGGCATACTTGAAGGCCAGATCAAAGGCCCCCTGGGCCACTCCGATGGGGGCTATGGAATAGATGATCCTCTCCCTGTCAAGACCGCTCATCAGGACCCTGACCCCTTTGTTCTCTTCTCCCAAGAGATTTTCCGCCGGGACTTCACAGTCTTCAAAGATCAACTCACCCGTAGGAGAGCCCCGCACCCCCATCTTCTTCAGGGTCTTTCCAGTGGAAAACCCTGGAGACCCCTTCTCCACAATAAAGGCGGATATCCCGTTCTGACCGGCGTCTGGTTCGGTTTTGGCATATACGATCACCACGTCGGCTAAGGGTCCATTCGTAATAAACATCTTGGTGCCGTTCAGGATATACCTGTCCCCTTTTTTTTCGGCCCGGGTCCTGAGGGAGAGCGCGTCAGACCCGGCCTCTGGTTCGGTGATGGCCAGGGCCCCTACCTTCTTTCCCTGAATCAAATCGGGCAAATATCTGCGTCTCTGGGCCTCATTACCATTTCTGTAAATATTCTCAGTGCAGAGGATAGCGTGGGCCCCGTAGGTGTTGCCGGTTGAAACGCACCCCCGCATCAGTTCCTCCATTACAAGAACGCATGAGAAAAAGTCGGTGCCGCTGCCGCCATAGGCCTCGGGGATCGGCATGCCAAAGAGACCCATTTCGGCCATAGCCTTGAAGTTTTCTTCGGGGAACCTCTCCTCTTCATCTATCTCCGCAGCAAGGGGAATGATATCCCTTTCCACGAATCTGGCCACCGTCTCTTTCAACATCTTCTGTTCTTCTGTAAGCTCGAAGTCCATCAAAGTTCTCCTCTGTCATACACCATCAACATCAATCTTCAACATCCTCATCATCCTCGTCCGGCAAGAACCTGCTTATAAAATCCGTATTGAAATCGCCAGCCCGGAACTGAGGATCATCCATGACCTTGAGATAAAGCGGTATTGTCGTTTTAATCGGTTCTATCTTGAATTCTTCAAGGGCCCTTTTCATAATACGGATGGCGCCGTCCCTTGTCAGGTCGTAGGAAATGAGCTTGGCGATCAGGGAATCATAGAATATGGGGAGTTCGTAGCCCTGGTAGAGGTGTGTATCCAGCCTGACCCCAAAACCTCCAGGCGGGTGATATTCTTCTATTGTCCCGGGCGATGGCGCGAAATTCCTGTCCGGATCCTCCGCATTAATCCGGCATTCTATTGCCCAGCCTCTTTTGTTGAGATCCTCAAAACAATACTCAAGATTTTCACCCGATGCGAGCCGGATCTGTTCTTTTACCAGATCTATACCGGTTGTCAATTCAGTAACAGGATGCTCAACCTGGATCCGGGCATTGATCTCCATAAAATAGAAATTGTTGTTTCCATCCACCAGAAACTCTACAGTGCCGGCATTCAAGTAATTCACGGCCCTTGCCGCATCCATGGCTGCGTTTCCCATGGTCTCCCTCATTTTGGCCGATAGCGCGGGAGATGGCGATTCTTCGATGAGCTTCTGAAATCGTCTTTGAATAGTACACTCCCTCTCACCTAAATGAACAACCTTGCCGGAACTGTCCGCTAAGATCTGGAATTCAATATGTCTCGGATCGACAATAAATTTTTCAATATAGAGTTCATCTCTTCCGAAGGAGGCGCGAGCCTCCATCTTTGCCACGGGGAATTCTTCGAGGAGCATATCTTTATCCTCACAAATCCTGATGCCCCGTCCTCCGCCTCCCCCTGAAGCCTTGACCATAACGGGATAACCAATCTCCTTGGACAGTCCAACTGCTTCCTCCACGTCGGTTACCCCTCCGGAACTGCTCGGAATAACAGGGATACCCGCTTCCCTCATGATGTTCTTGGCCGTGATCTTGTCACCTGCCAATTGCAGGTTTTCAGGTGTGGGGCCGATAAAGACCAGACCAGAGTCTTCACACGCTCTGGCAAATTCTTCGCTTTCCGCCAAGTATCCGTATCCGGGATGAACGGCATCGGCTCCGGTCTCCCTTGCGGCCTTCAGGATACTCCCTATATTCAGGTAGCTTTTTGCGCTGATTGGCGGACCTATGCATATGCTTTCATCAGCAAGCGAGAGATGAAGAGATGCCTCATCCGCCTCTGAATAGACCGCGACTGTCTTGATCTCAAGGTCCCTGCAGGCCCGAATAACCCGGTGTGCAATTTCACCCCTGTTTGCAACGAGTATTTTTGAGAACATAATCTAACCTTATGGTAACCGTTCACAGGTTCAAAGGTTCAAGGTTCAGGG
>JAUWPC010000145.1 GCA_030611815.1 Desulfobacteraceae bacterium | reverse complement strand
AATTGTCGCATCCTTTTTTCTATGCTCCTGCGTCATGGTGGATTCTGCCACCAAGAGCCTGTCATTAGGGCCGGGCCATATTAAGCCTAAGACCTATTACGTGGGCTTGGCCAACCTAAAGCTTTTCTCTGATCCACAGTCCTCTCGGACGTATGTTGCAAAATTGCCTCTAAACGAAAAGGTCCTCCGTTACAAAGTGCAAAAGGGCTTTGCCTATGTTAACGGAAAAGACTAACAAAAGATAAATCGACGACGAAGACAAAATGATTTGTTAGCGGAGGCAATTTAGGTTGAATCCAAGGATCAAGAAGCTCTTGAAAATTCCGTTAATTGTCCTCTGTCTATTCTTCCTCAGTGTGATTTGGCTGTGGTTTGGCGAGGGTGGCTTTGCCCGCCTTTATCGAAGCGAGGCAGAGCGGCAGTCCTGCATTGAGAGGATACACAGACTCGCCGAAGAAAACCAGGCGCTTCTTGATGAGGTTAAACTTCTTCGGACTGATATGAAATACGTGGAGTCTGTGGCCAGGAGAGAGCTTAATCTTATCAAGGAAAACGAGGTTATTTACAGGTTTAGCAAGGAGCCTGTCCGGGAAAACGACAAAAACCCTTTTAATTGACAATTGAATATTGACAATTGAATATTTGAGGAAATCTTCTCAACAATTTGACGAACTTTGGGGTACGAAAAGGAGGGTAGAGCGAAATGGCGGAAACAGATAACGTTTTGGACGAGATCTTGAATCATGGGCCCTCGGCAGACTCCATTTCTATTGTCCTGACAAGGATGAAAAAGGAGGGACGTTTAAGTGAGGTTGTCCAAGAGTGCATTAAGTTCTTGAGGGTCTATCCTGACAGCATTCGTCTGAGGCTTCTCCTGGCAGAATCTTGTCTGGAAATCGGCTTTATTGGCCTGGCTGAGTCCGAGCTCGAGAAGGTCACATTGATGATCGAGGATCTGATTCCAGCCTACAAGTTGCTTGCGGGGATTTATGCTAAACAACAGAGGTTAACTAAGGCCGCTGATACGCTCAAACTCTATTTAGCGCATTATCCAGAGGAACCGGAAGCGCTTAAACTTTTAGAGGAAATGAAACCGGCGCTCGTGTCAGGGGAAGCGCCGTTAAAGGCCGAAGAACTGTTAGATGACGTTGTCCCCGGAGTAGATGAGCCAAGAGATGCGTTGGTTGATTTTGCGACCCCGACCATTGCTGAACTCTACTACGCCCAGGGCAAGCTAAGTGCGGCTATCAGCACCTATGAAAAGGTCATCAGTAGCAATCCTGATGACAGTGAGTCCTTTAAACGCCTAATTGAGTTAAAAGGGATGGCCCCTGAAGAACCAGGCCCAGAGGAAAAAGAAAAGGACGACCTGCATGCCCGAACGGAAAAACTGATCACGATTTTAGAAGAGTGGCTGCCTAAAATCAAGGAGATACAGCATGCCTGAGAAACGGCCGGATTTTAGGTTTATGGCAACCGGCATTGGGAGCGTTCCATTTTTGGATGTTGAGGCAACCTGCCGGGAGATAGCGGACATGGCGCCCTTTATGCCGTTTTGGCCCCAGTTCGTTAAACGGAGCCACCTGGAGGATATGAGCATCCAATACAGTGAGGGACTCCCCCTCTTGGAGGTCAAGGCAGAAGAGAGGTCTCTGATCATACCCAGGTCTGATCAGAGAGAAACAGAGCTTGTAAAATTCTACGAGCTTTATCTTGCCGATGAGGTTGAGCGTTTTGCCATGAGCAGGGAATATGTCCCCGGCTTTTATGCCCTGCTGGAACTCATTGCTAACGGTGAAGTAGAATGCGGCCCTTTTATCAAGGGACAAATAGTCGGCCCCCTTACCTTTACAGCGGGTATTAAAGACCCGAAGGGAAAGTCGATCCTCCATGATCCGGAACTTTCAGAGGCTATGGCAAGGGGATTAGCCATTAAGGCCCTATGGCAGGTGAGGAAGCTTGAAAGATCAGGAAAACGGCCGGTCATTTTTTTGGACGAGCCCTATCTTTCAGGGTTCGGCTCGGCCTTTTCCCCGATTCAACGCCATGAGGTCGTTGACATGCTTAGCATTATCATCGATTACCTGAGAAATAATGCCGACGTCCTTATAGGGATCCATTGCTGCGGAAACACCGACTGGTCTATGGTCTTGGAGGCAGGCCCGGATATTATCAACTTTGATGCCTTTGACTATATGGATCATTTCCTGCTGTATGAGGACGATATCGTGCGATTTATCGAGGGAGGGGGGGCTATTGCATGGGGGATTGTCCCCACTTCAGGTTTCAGGGGTGACGAATCGGTCGATGATTTGCTGTTAAGACTGGAAGAGGGCTTGAAGCGTATTAGTCAGTGGGGTGTGAATGCGGATCTAATTGCTCAACGCTCTATTCTTACTCCTGCATGCGGCATGGGCACCATGACCCCTGATGCGGCATGGGCGGCCATGGGCCTTCTGTCTCGTTTGTGCCGGAGATGCAGGGAGTGAGGTGGCGAAGCCTTAACCTTCCCCCCGCCCCGCATGGCGGGGGATCTTCGATGGGCCGGGATTCCCTATCTTAAGGATTTGTACCCGCCAGGGACTCCATTTGCTGAGAGGACTATCTGCCACAGCTGGTTTTTTCTTGCGCGGAAGCATCCGGCGCAGGAAAGGAGATAGTATTTCCACATCCGGTAAAATCTCTCGCCATACTCTTTCTTAATGACATCCCAGCCCTTATCAAAATTCCGAAACCAGTGCATCAGTGTAGTATCATAGTCTCCACCGAAACTGTGCCAGTCTTCAAGAACGAATAACCCTTCAATGCCAGCGCATATCTGTTTTGCAGAGGGTAGCATGGAATTCGGAAAAATGTAACGATCTATCCAGGGATCGGTTCTGGTTACGGAGCGATTGCTCCCGATGGTATGTAAAAGGAACAGGCCATTATCCTTCAGGCAACGGTTGACGACGCGAAAAAAGGTGATGTAGTTTTTGTAGCCGACATGTTCGAACATGCCGATGGAAAGGATACGATCAAAGGTTCCCTTTAGATTGCGGTAGTCCTGCAAGCGGATCTCCACTGGAAGCCCACGGCAAAGTTCCTTTCCGAATTGCACCTGCTTTTCAGAAACGGTGATCCCGACCACCTCCACCTTGTATTGTTCGGCCGCAAACCTGGCGGTCCAGCCCCAGCCGCAGCCGATATCCAGAACCCGCATTCCCGGGTGTAAATCGAGCTTGCGGCACACTAAATTCAACTTTTCCTCCTGGGCTTCATCCAATGTGGACGCATTTTTCCAGTAGCCGCAGCTATATATCAGCCGCTTGTCGAGCATGTGTTGGTACACGTTGTTGCCGATATCGTAGTGTCGCTGGCCCACATGAAAGGCCCGGGACGGTTTCTGGAGATTTATCAGCTTTGGCTTCAGGATGTCAAAAAGCACCGTCCGGAGTTTGACCTTAGTATCCAGTTCTGCCTGCAAAATCCTGTGAAAGAACTTATCAAGCCTGTCACAGTCCCACCACCCGTCCATATAGGATTCACCTAAACCGAGTGATCCTTCCGCTAACAACCTTGCATAAAATTTATCGTTATGGATCTGGAGATCCCATGGCTTGTCCCCGCCGATTTCGATGTCGGCAAAGGACAACAGTTGCTCTATTTTGTTGCGGAAATTGGCGTGAGGCATGGCAGTGTGAACGATTACGAAATTCCCTTTATATAGTTGAGATTCTTTATATACCCATCAATTATTTTTTTGGGGTCTACTTCGAACAGTTCCGCATAGGCCTTTAAGAAATTCTTCAAATAAATGGTAGGAGGAAGGGTTCCAAAATCATCATTTTCTATCGCTTCTAAGATCGAGACAGAGATTCGGGTAACTTCGAAGAGATCTTCGATCTTTACTCCAAATGTTTTCCTTAGCTGCTTGAGATCATCTCCTGAAATCATATCCTTTGAAAGGATTACCTCCTCAGCTTCTTTGAGATTTTCGTCTTTGATCCTCTTCTTTATTATTGTTTTTGAAATGGCCGCTCCGCCATGGGTCTTGGAGGAGAAAAGGGGCGTCGGGACCTGCTGTCTCCTTTTTGTGAGACTGGATGGATCAATTTTTTTCTCGCGTACAAGCATCTTATTATATAACTCTCTCTTCTCTTGATCAATTAGAGTAGAAAAGGCTTCTTCGACCCTGCCCAATATCTCTTTACTCTCTTCTTCGGTAAAAAAGGAGTAGGAGATTGGTGAATCATCCCCATAAATGGAGAGGGCCTCTTTGTAGGCCTGTCTAATTTCAAAAGCGGATGCGTTGATAGGAATTTCGAAGATTTCGTAATGATTAAGTTCTTCAAATTTTTGCATTTGTTTCCTTAAGGGTAGGTGCTTGAACGTTGTTTCCTGTCATCTTGTTTGCGAGGTTTTTAAGGTCGGTTGAAGTTGATGTGTATGGATATTTGGCAACGAATATCTTCCTGGCTATGATTGAATCGTATACCCTTTCATTATAAGCGATATTTCCCAGGAACTGGAACTGGGAATAAAAATGTCTGTTGCATACCTTTTCAATCTTGTTTCCAAGAGTTTCATCGATGTGTTTACGATATTGATTCAAGATTAACTTGAATCTGAGCTTTCTCAACTCCTTTTGCAATAGCTTGGCCCTTGCGGGATCGCTTCGCATTACGCTGTCTACGATGTCAAGAGGTGACCGCACAACACCATCATCAGACTCATATCCAACCTCTTTGACTGCGGTCGGAAATGCGTGATGTTTGAGAATATGCTTCAGCTTTCTTAGATAGACCGCCTTAATAAATCGCACAGTGTTTTGGATTGAGGTAGGTTCGGGCGTAAATACGGACAGTCCTTGATGTGAGGCTAAGAAGAAGTCTAAGGTGTTATAGGTTGTTCCGGCTCCAAGGTCCAGCACCACATAGTCTGTTGGAAGCTGCGAAATTGCGCGAATTATTTTTTGCTTTTGCGCGTAAAAAAGGTTGCCGACCTCAAGAGAACAACGGATCGAGCTGATAATATAAAGGTTTGGTATTTTTGTAGGTACAGCAGTGAGTGAAAGGTCTTTAACCGAATTATTGAGGAAGTTATTGAGCCCTGTTTTCAGATTGTTTAGCCCCATCATTGTATGAAGATTCGGAGCACCAAGGTCCAAATCAACCAGTACCACTTTTTTGCCCTGCTTGGCTAACATAACGCCAAGATTTGCAGCAATAAAGCTCTTCCCAGTTCCCCCTTTTCCGCCCCCAATTGCGAATATATGTGTCATCTTATGCTTGCTTTCAGGCTCTTTTTTCGATGTTTGCAAAGGACCAAAAATGAATCAAAGTACTATTTTGTAAATAATGTTTGTGTAAGTCAAGATAAATAAATTCCGGATTGTTCCAATATCCTTTCGATATCCTTGTTTCACATTGTTTCATATTGCATAACCGTTCACGGGTTTAAAGGTCCCCCGCAGATAGTGGGGGAATCTCTGAACCCAGAACCTGAAGGAGGTTAGTATTATTTATTATTGACATGGCTTCGAAAGTAGAGTAGCGATCGATTATCGAATACCATTCATTATTACAGGATTCAAAAGGAAAACGGGGGAAAGCGAATGTACTCAGACCTCAAGGGAAAAACGGCGCTGGTGACAGGCTCTGGTAAAAAAACCGGGATCGGGTATGCAATAGTCCGAAGTTTGGCGGCTTCAGGGGCTGATGTGATTATTGCTGATCTTGGGCAGGACCAGAGCGAGAATGATATGATTAAGACAGGAACCCAGGATGAAATGGAGAGTATCGTCAGGGAAATCCAGGAAGAATTCTCGGTATCTGCCCTGGCAGTGGGTGTGGATGTGACGGATAACGATGCAATCGGCCGAATGATCGAGAAAATCAGGGAGAGTTTCGAGCATATTGATGTGCTATGCAATAATGCCGGGGCCTCTTTTGGCGTTCCCAATGCTGTGCATACCTATGATGAATCGGCCTGGATGAAGACTATTGATGTCAATCTGCACTCTGTTTTTAGGGTTTCCAGGGCCGTCCTCCCTATGATGATGGGGATGAAGGGGAGCATTATCAATACCGCGTCAAGGGCGGGCAAGGTGCCTCCACTGTTCAATGGCGCCTATGCCGTGGCAAAGGCCGGGGTGATTATGCTCACAAAGGTGATGGCAAAGGAATTAGCCGGCGCCGGTATCCGGGTCAACGCCATCTGTCCCGGACAGATTATGACTGACCTTGAGAAGTGGCGCTTCGGCCTCGAGGCCAGGTTTTTCAACACCACAGAGGAGGAGCGGGAAAAGGAGATGTGTAAGACGATCCCGCTCGGCCGGATAGGCTCACCCGAAGAGGTAGGCAGCCTGGTTGCCTTTCTCGCGTCTGAGGCCTCTTCCTATTGCACGGGCCAGGCCATTAATATTAGCGGCGGCCAGTTGATGGAGCTCTAAGATTTTGGATTGCGGATTTTGGAATAAGGTCAGTTGCAATCGGAAGTATTCAATCAACAATCAACAATCAACAATCGACAATCATCAATAATAAAAGGGGGGAACACTACAGATGGAAACCGTTACAGGCGGACAACTTGCAGCAGAGGCCCTTTTGAACAGGGGCGTAAAATACATTTTTACTTTAAGCGGGGGTCATATAACACCTATTTATCAATACCTTGAAGATTCACCCATTACGCTCTTTGACACCCGTCATGAGCAGGCAGCGGTTTTTATGGCAGAGGCATGGGGTAAGATGACCAGACAGCCTGGTGTCGCAATGGTGACTGCGGGTCCGGGATTTACCAATGCCCTCACAGGGATCGCCAGCGCCTCTTTTTCCAACACCCCCCTTGTGTTCATTGCAGGATGCGTAGGGCTTAATTACAGGGAAAAGCTGGATCTTCAGGATATGGCCCAGGAGCCTGTCATCCGGCCGATGGTTAAGAAGTCTCTGATTTGCTATAATACAGAGCGGATTCCTGAGTTCATAGATATGGCCTTTAGAACCGCAGCGGGCGGACGGCCGGGACCTGTATATCTTGAATTGCCCGTGGATGTTCTTAACGCTGAGACAGGTATTTCCGGGGTTAAGAAGCCCAGTACCCATGTGGACTCCCATCCGGTAGATCTTGAAAAGGCCGGCCTCATCCTTGAAATGATCGGGAAAGCTGAAAAACCGGTGGTGATCGCGGGAACCGGGGTCTGGCAGTCCGGGGCAGGTGACGATCTGATTGAATTCATTGAAGGCGCGGGCTTGCCTGTTTTGACCTCTCTTTCAGGCCGGGGGACCATCCCGGATACCCACCCCTTATGTTTTGAAGGTGCACTTGCGATCAGACCGGGCTGCGGTTTTTCGGCCTATGGCGGTACAGATCTCGTGGTTCTCCTCGGAACAAGGATCTGCCTTTACTATATGTTCGGTCAGATCTTCAACCCCCAGGCTAAGATGATTCAGGTTGATATCCAGGCCGAAGAGATGGGTCGGAATCGTGGCATCGATCTCCCGGTAATGAGTGATGTGGGAGCATTGCTCAAGGAGTGCAACAGGATCATCAGGGAAAAGGGGATGGGTGAGGAGCTGAAAAAGCGGTTTTCCCCATGGATTGCATCTTTAGAGACCGCACATGAGCAGGGGAAATCGTTTTGGCAAAAGGATTGGGACAGTGATAAGGTTCCCGTGCATGCCCTGAGGCTCGCGAGAGAGATAAATGACTTCATGGATCGTGAAGATGATATTGTGGTGGCGGACGGAGGTGATACCACGACCTGGATGGGGATGACCCGTACGGCTGTTCGCGCCGGACACTACTTAGACTACGGTATCTACGGATCTCTCGCCGTGGGTCTCCCCTACGCCAATGCGGCCAAACTGCTCTATCCGGACAAGCGTGTCTGTCTCATAACCGGGGACGGCTCAGTGGGTTTTAATTTCATGGAGTTTGAAACCTCTATCCGGAAGGGGCTCCCGATTGTTGTAGTCATCTGTAATGATCTTGGCTGGGGCATGATCAGGCACAGCCAGGAGATCCGTATGGGACATGCCATTGAGAATGGCACGTATATCGGTAGGGTTGATTATCATAAGATGGTGGAGGCACTCGGTGGAAAGGGGATGTTAGTGGAAAATCCCCAGGATATACGTCCTGCGCTTGAAGAAGCATTTGCATCCGGCAAGACCACCTGTATCAATGTAATGACAGATACCACTACCGTAAGCCC
>JAUWPC010000256.1 GCA_030611815.1 Desulfobacteraceae bacterium | reverse complement strand
GGCCCTTAACCCCACCTTTGACACCTTGAGTTGTGAGGCCCAAGTTATATGGGTGACGTTTTTGATAAGAACCCAGCTTCTTTTCGTGCTGAACAACAGGTAATCGTCAAACAGTGCTTCAGGGATTCCGAACCGGTTTTCAATGTATGAGAAAATATTGTGCCGGTCATCTTCTCCTGCCAATTCTGGCCATGAAGAAGCCCACTGAATCGGTGCGGTGGGGATAGAATCTAACAGCGTTTTTGAGTCGTTTGTCATATTTTTCATCTTTCCATTCTGTTATTCCTGGTTCAAAATCGAGACCCACGTCAATCGGAAGCAAATCTGCGTCCCTCTCTTTCAACAATACATTCACGACAGATTCATTCTCTTCAGGATTGTAGGTGCAGGTGGCGTAAAGCATCTGACCGTTTTCCTGGAGGAGGTCGAAGCCACGCAATATAATTTTCTTTTGCAAGTCAGGGAGTTTTTCCTTCCCCTTATTCTCCCTGTAACTGCTCGTATCTCTTGTTTTCCTGAATTTCCCCTCACACGAACAGGGGACATCGGCCAGGACATAGTCGAAACACTGCTTCAACGGGAATTCCTGGGCCTGGTAACCGGTCACAACCGCGTTCAGCACGCCCAATCTGGAAAGGGTATGCCCCAAGGATATGTGCCTGTTGGTGTAAAGATCATTGGATATGATCATGCCGGTATTTTTCATGAGCTGTGCGCAGTGAGCGCTCTTCCCGCCGGGAGCCGCGCACATGTCAAGGAGGTAGGAATTTTCTCCCGGCGTAAGGGCAATGGAGGCGATGGCAGAGGTCAGGGCCTGGGGATGGATGTAGCCCAAAAAGTACTCTAACAGGTTCCCGGGGGAGGCCAATTCTGGCGCGATATATAGAGTGTCATATCTCCGGGAGGACTGTATCAGTTGAATCCCCTTTTCTTCTAATAAGTGGACTAACGACGCTGGTTCAATCAGCAGGCGGTTTATCCTGAGGTGGGTAGGGATAGGTCTTTGGAGGCTCTCCTGAAAGAGGGAGAAGTCGGGTATTATTTCAGAGTACTCTTCAAAAAGACCTGTCATGCTTTGCAATTCCCAAGATGCGAGATTATCAGTTTATTTTCCTACTCATAATCTTAATCGTAATCATAATCAAACATCCCTCAAGCAGACCTTAGAAGAGTATGATTATGAACATTCGGACATACTGTCGAATTAATTTTAGGCGCTTTTCCGGTTTTTTCGGGTCAGGAGCCGTTCTTTTTTGAGAACGTCAGGACGCTGAGGCCGAAACCGACCACGAGGAGGGTGATGGTTCCGATAACGCCGATCATCCGGGAATGCCAGGCACATTCCATCCAGTTCCACTGTTCTGGGAGGTTGCGGGCAAAAGTGGACCAGACAATGCTCGCTACGCTGGCGATTACAGCAACAACGGCCTGCCAGCGTCTTACCCAATGAAATGAGATTCCTAACAGGAACAGGCCAACAAGTCCCCCTCCGGCTATTCCTGCCAACTGCCAGCCGGTCTCTAAGGCAGTCTGGACCTGAGTCATTGCCAGACCGGTGATGGTCCCTAAAACGCCCCAGAAGATAGTGAAGACCCTGAGCATTTTAATGCATACCCTGTCATCCGCGTCCCTGTTAAAGTATTTCTTGTAGAAGTCAAGTAGTGAAAGGGTGGATACGCAGTTGAGGGATGAGTCTATGCTGCTCATGGCGGCGGCAAGGATGGCGGCAATAATGAGTCCTCGAAGTCCCACAGGGAATTGTGTCACGATAAAGTAGGGGTATATCTTGTCCCCCATGAGTGGCCCATCTAATGAGGGTGGAAGCAATTCGGGATGAACAGAATAATAGGCAAACAGGGCTGTGCCGATAAAAAGAAAAAGCGCGGAAACCGGTATGTAGGCGAGGGTTGCTATCCAAACGGAACGTGAGGCCTCTCTTATGGAGCCTGTTGTCTGATACCTTTGCACATAGTTCTGGTCCACTCCAAAATTCCTGAAATTCTCAATTATGCCATATAATACCACTACCCAGGCGGTGGGTCTTATCAGGTCAAATTTCCAGCTTCCGAGAGACAGTTTGCTGTGCTGTCCAGCAATGGAGAACAGTTGGCCAGGGCCTTCGGGCATGCCGGAGAGCAAGATGATTATGGTAATAACTGCCCCTGCGAAAAGGATTATCACCTGGATAACATCGGTCCAGATCACTGCCTCGATACCACCGAGTACCGTATAGAGAGTGACTCCGACGCCTGTAATAATGATGATTGTAGCGTAGGACCACCCCGTCAGGTTGTGCAGCACAAGCGACACCAGGAACAGGATCATCCCGATACGGGCTAAAGAGCCTAACATGAAGCTTATACTGCCGTAGATTCGGGCCCATGCACCGAAGCGCTGTTCTAAGTATTCATAGGCCGATACCTTCACCCTTGTTCTGTAAAGCGGGATGAAATAGAGGGTGGCAACGATTGCAGCAACCGGGAGGGTAAGGGAAAACACGAAGACATCCCAGTTGAAGTTATACGCCTGGCCCGGGTATGCCAGGAAAGTTATGCTGCTGACAAAGGTGCCGAGTATGGAGAGCCCCACGGCCCAGCTCGGGAGCCTTCCATCTGCAATCATGAATCCTGAAGAGGTGTTGCTTTTCTTGCGGAAATAGGCGCCGAAGAGTATAACGCCAATGAAATAGAAGATCAGTATGAATTTGTCGATGAGAAGAAAATCTGTTTGCATCGGAACCCCCTGGACGATTTCAGACCGGAATGTATCCCAAGAGGCGTTTTGAGTCAATGGGATTGAAGGTTGCGAGTTGCGGGTTACGAGCTCATCCAGTATCCCCGCTAAAGTCGGGATTTCCGCTTCGCTACAACAATCATCCAGTATCCCCGCGCAAACGGGATCTTCGACCAGCATCAATTTATGCTTGTGATCTTAACGATTTCAATGTAAGTTCTGTGGACGGACAGTGAAGCGGTTGGGGGGAAAAAATAGAAGGAGGAATACGAAGAATGGAAATAAAAACATTGGGCATTGTTGGCGCCGGACAGATGGGTTCGGGGATTGCGCAGGTTGCAGCAGCATGCGGGTTATCCGTGGTCATGAATGATATCAGAGATGAATTTGTGGAAAGGGGTTTCTCAACTATTGAAAAGAGTCTTGGGCGAATGGTCAAGAAGGAGAAGATTACTGAAGAAGATCTGAAAGGGATTTTGGGGAAGATAGAGGGATCAACCTCTTTGGAAGATATGATCAGGGTAGATTTTGTGGTGGAGGCTGCCACTGAAAACGAGACCTTGAAGTTGAAGATATTCGAAGAGTTAGATCAATATTGTAAAGAAGAAGTTATCCTTTCTTCCAATACTTCCTCCATCTCCATCACGAAAATCGGCGGGGCAACCAAGAGGCCTGAGAAAGTTATAGGGATGCACTTTATGAATCCTGTTCCAATGATGAAATTGGTGGAAATCATAAATGGATTGGCTACTTCTGATGAGACCTTCCAGAATACCCGGGATCTGTCCCTCAAGATGGGAAAGACCCCTGTGCCTGCCAATGATTTCCCAGGGTTTGTTGCAAACCGGATATTGATGCCGATGATCAATGAGGCGGTGTATGCCCTTTTCGAAGGCGTATGTGAAGTTGAGGACATTGACCAGATTATGAAGTTGGGCATGAATCATCCCATGGGCCCCTTAGCCTTGGCTGATCTGATCGGCCTGGATACCTGTTTGGCTATTTTGGATGTCCTTCATAAGGGCCTTGGCGACAGCAAGTACAGGGCCTGCCCTCTTCTGAGAAAATATGTTGATGCAGGGTGGCTTGGCAGAAAGACAGGGAGGGGATTTTATCAGTATTAGGAAGTGCCTAACCCGGACAAGGCGGATTTTTTCTTACTCATAATCATAATCTTACTCATAATCAAACATCCCCGCCTGCCTCGCGTTGCGAAGCATTGCGGGCAGGTCTCAAGCTGGCTGCAAAAGAGTATGATTAAGATTACGAGTATGATTATGAACTTTGCATTGGATAGGCTATTAGCGTCTTGCAATCAAACACTTTTGACTATTTTCAACTAAAGTGCCTAAAGTTTGAAGTGGGATAAGGACATTCCGAGGCGAGTGGGATTGGGTGTATTTGGAGGGTTTGCAAATTCTGAGATCTTTTGGTATGGTATGTTGTAAAGCAATCGATCCGTCGGTGTGGGCTCTGGCGTGGGCAGATATATTAAACCAAGAAAAACACGAAAAAGCACAAAGGAGATTATTTCAAAGTGATTCTTCGTGCCTTTTGTGTTCTTCGTTGTGAATCGGTTTGCTATCCTATCGTATCGGGCCGGAGTTAGGACTATGCCCTATTCAAATCTCAAATATTGGAGACTAAGTTATGGCAAAAATACTGATTGTGGACGATGAAGAACATATCCGCTACCTGTATTCAGAAGAGCTGAGCGATGCGGGCTATGAGGTGATTACGGCAGAAAACGGTCATCTGTTGTTGGAAAAGATCGAGGAAGAAAAGCCTGACCTCGTGGTGCTGGATATCAAGATGGTGGATTACAACGGCCTGGATCTGCTGCAGGATATACGAAACAGGTTTTATGACCTCCCGGTTGTGCTCTGTACGGCTTATGACACCTTTAAGGAAGATATGAAATCAATCGCCGCGGATTACTATGTGATAAAGTCATTTGACCTGTCGGAGCTCAAGAGTAAGATAGCCATGGCCTTGGATGCTGGCGCTAAGGAATAAGGGGTTGCCTGAAGATTTTGGAACCACTAGAGACCTTTGAAAAATGCTCAATTTCGTTCAAGCTCAAGACGCGTGAGTCCCGCTTTAGCGGGATTAACCAAAGGAATATATTAGATATTTCGAGGACTAAAATCTGAACGCAACACAGAGATTGGGCAGATAAGCGCAGACTTCGAAAGGGGGCGTTTTGCAAAGGTCTCTACTATTTAGTGTCCGAACGAAAACTAGGATTTTTTGTTCAGATCAAGGAAGGCGAAAATTTTAACCGTAGGAATACATTGAGTATTTCGAGGATTAAAATTTGAGTCTGACGCAGATATGGGCGAAAAAGACAGTTTTCGTTCAGGC
>JAUWPC010000424.1 GCA_030611815.1 Desulfobacteraceae bacterium | reverse complement strand
GCCTGAACGAAAACTGTCTTTTTCGCCCATATCTGCGTCAGGCTCAAATTTTAATCCTCGAAATACTCAATGTATTCCTGCGGTTAAAATATTCGCCTTCCTTGATCTGAACAAAAAATCCTAGTTTTCGTTCGGGCACTAAATAGGAAAAGGTCCTTGTCTTATGAGACCATCATGATTATAGCATAGTTTCAATATTTTCTGAAAAGGAAGAACTTGTTTTGCGATTTGCTGTTTTTATCTCTGTTTTCCTCACCCTTTACGGACTCCTTCACTCCTATGCCTTTTTTAAGGTAAGGGGCGCCTTTTCTCTTAGCAGGTGGGGAAGTATTTCCCTGGCCCTGTTTATGGCCTTTATGGTATTCTGCCCCATTCTGGTTCGAGTGCTTGAAAGGTATGGAATAGAGTCAGTTCTTAAGGTTCTGGCCTATGCCGGATATACCTGGATGGGACTTCTGTTTCTGTTCGTGTGCACCGCTTTTGTAATGGATATCTATGGTCTCCTCCTCTCTGTGGTAACCCGTATTTTTGATTGGGACCTTGGGCGGTGGATGCTGTCGTCCAAGATCACCTTTTTCATTTCCCTTGCGGTCTCTGTCCTGGTTGGCGTCTATGGCCAAATAGAGGCCATCAATATCCGAACTGAACGGGTTGTCATCAAATCCCCCAAGATTCCAGAAAAAGTGGGCAAACTTCGAATCGTTCAAATCTCTGATGTGCACCTGGGACTCATCATGGGAGAATGGAGACTGGAAAGGATCCTCAAGGAAGTGCGCAGGGCAAAACCGGATATCCTGGTCTCCACAGGGGATCTGTTGGACGGTCAGATCAACGATATTTCAAGAATGGCAGACAAAATCGGTAGCATCCGTACCCCCTACGGGAAGTATGCGGTTACCGGGAATCATGAATTCTACGCTGGCATTGGGCGATCGCTAACTTTTACTGAAGAGGCCGGGTTTACCGTTCTCAGGGGAGAGAAATTGGAGATTCCAGGGCTTATTGTTATAGCGGGCGTGGACGATGCCGCCGCAAATCGATTCGGTCGCCATGGAAAGACCTCTGAAAAACAGTTGCTCTCAGATCTTCCAGGGGATCGATTTGTTGTTCTTTTGAAACATAGGCCTTTGGTGGAGAGCGAGAGTGAGGGGCTTTTTGATCTTCAACTCTCAGGCCACACCCACGGGGGCCAGATCTTCCCTTTCAGCCTCATCATCAAGCTGCTCTATCCCATTGACAGGGGGCTCCTTCCTCTTCGGGATGGGGCATTTCTCTACGTAAACAGCGGTTCCGGTACCTGGGGACCACCCATGAGATTTCTCGTCCCGCCGGAAGTGAGCATCATCGACCTGGTACATGGCAAGTGATGGGGGTTGTGCCAGGGTAACGAATTAACATCGTCAACCTTAGGATTCTTAATGCCTCTTGCCTGGGGCACGTTGAGAACCCTTATTCCGTGTCTCTCAATTCAAAAATTGATAAGTTAAGCGGCGTCAAAGCCACTCGTTTCAGTACGCTTTGGATAGCTGCTGGTGGCATTTCCCGAAATTGGTACTTGTCTGGAAGGGCCCCGTCCTCGGTTTTCCAACCTTTCGGTATCCAACCCCCATGTGGTATGTCGAATTTGATGGCGACGTCCAAGACTGCCCGGTCTACCCCTGGTTGGCCGCCTGACATAATTCTTGTGCGCATAATCTGAAGAAATACTGGGTGTTTG
>JAUWPC010000276.1 GCA_030611815.1 Desulfobacteraceae bacterium | reverse complement strand
TGAGAACGGATTGAAATGTGCGGAATAGTTGGTTTTAAAACGAATCGGGATTTCAGTCGGTTACGGGAATCACTCCCGGAGGCGATCTCAAAGCTGATCCATCGAGGCCCGGACGATACGGGCCTTTTTTTTGATCAGGAGGCCGGGGTGGGCCTGGGCCACAGGAGATTGTCAGTCATCGATCTGTCTGAAGCGGGACGTCAGCCCATGGCAAGTGACGATGGGATGGTACATATCGTTTACAACGGCGAGATCTATAATTTTAAGGAGATTCGCGGGACGTTAGAGGGACATGGCCATCACTTCCGGACAGAAACCGACACAGAGGTGATTCTCAAGGCATATCTTCAGTGGGGAATCGATTGCCTCCAACGGTTTGTGGGCATGTTTGCCATGGCCCTATGGGATGCCCGTATGAAACGCCTTTTTCTATCCAGGGATCGGCTGGGAATCAAGCCCCTTTATTACTATTTTGACGGAGAAACATTTCTCTTCGGCTCCGAGCTCAAGACGCTGATGGCCTTCAAGGGTTTTCCAAGGGACATAGACCCTGATTCTTTACCGCTTTTCCTTCACTACCAGTACATACCGGCCCCCCGGACCATATTCCAGAATACATACAAGCTCCTTCCCGGGCACAACCTTATTTACAATGGTCGAGACCTGAAAACAGATGCCTACTGGACCTTGCCGCAAAAAGGGGTGGGTGAGAGGGTTTTCGAAGGAGACGAAGAGGATTTGGTTGACGAACTGGACAACCTCCTTGGTAAGGCAGTATCTGACCGCCTCATCAGTGATGTGCCGTTGGGAGCACTATTGAGCGGAGGGATCGATTCGTCCATGGTGGTGGCATTGATGCAGAAGGCCAATACTTCCCCTGTTCGCACGTTCAGTATCGGGTTCAAGGAACCGGCGTATAATGAGGCGCAATGGGCCTTAAAAGTGGCAGAACATTTGGGTGCTGACCATACGGAGTTTTATGTTACCCCTAAGGAGGCCATGGATGTTATTCCCCGCCTTCCGGAGATTTATGATGAACCCTTTGCCGACTCATCTGCCATTCCCACTTCCCTGGTCTCCCGTCTTGCACGTTCCCAGGTAACTGTTGCCCTTTCAGGGGATGGTGGGGACGAGCAGTTTTGCGGTTACGTCCGGTATTGGAGCACCCGGGCCATGGCCGCCGCTTTCCAGCGAATTCCTGGACCGGCCAAAGAGGGCCTGGGGCTTGTTTTGGACAAGATTCCTCCCACATGGGTTGAAAGATGTTATCTTCCGTGGAGGCGCTTTCTTCCCCAGCGGTTCAGATTGGCCAATTTCCCCGATAAATGGGAGAAATTTATCAAGTTGTTAGGGCAGACCCGTATCCAGGATTTATACCGGATGACTATTTGCCTGTGGTCTGAGAAGGAATTGGACAGCTTGATGGGGAGGGATATCAGTGATTGCCAATATGAAGAGATCTTTAGGGAGACCGAAGGGAGTCCGATCCTTTCGAGGCTCATGCGTGTTGATCAAAAGACCTATCTCCCGGACGCCATGCTAACAAAGGTGGACAGGGCCAGTATGGCGGTCGGCTTGGAGGTTCGGGTTCCGCTTTTGGATCATCGTGTGGTGGAATTTACCTCCACTCTTCCGGACAGCCTCAAATACAAAATGGGAAAGGGCAAGTATTTGCTTAGGAGACTCCTCGCTCGCTATGTGCCTGAGGAGCTATTCGAAAGACCGAAGATGGGGTTTGGCGTTCCTATTGACGGGTGGTTTCGCGGTGAGCTGAAGGAAATGCTACTGGATTATCTTTCTCCTGAGCGACTGATAAAAGAGGGCCTGTTTGATCATAATCTTGTGGAGGAGAAAATAAAAGAACACCTTTCCGGAAAGGCCAATCACCAGTATCGTCTCTGGGCTCTTCTTATGTGGGAGATGTGGCGGGAGCGATGGCTTGAGTGATATCCAAATCAAACCTCTCTCTGTTCTGTTATTTTCTTTACGGTTTTTTCCAGGGATTCGATATCTTCCATATTAAGTCTTGGCACTGATGGATCAATATCTTGGATCATATTGCTCAAGACCCGTTTAGGCCCGACTTCTATAAATATATTTTCACCTTTGCTGGTAATTCTTTCGATTGTTCCCCGCCAGTCAACAACATTGAACATCTGTTTATAGAGTTCTTGTCTTATGTGCTTAGGGTCTACGATTGCCTCTGATGTTACATTGGCAATTATAGGTTTTGAAGCAATATCGATTTCGCACTTTTCTAATTCCCTTTTGAATTTATCAGCAGCAGGTTTCATGATTGGCGTATGAAACGGGCCTTCTACCTTTAACATCATAGAGCGCATCCCGTTGATTTTTAATTCTTTGCCCATTTCTGCCAGCCGTTTTTTGGACCCGCCAACTACAATCTGGCTCTTGGTATTGTTTAGTGTAATAAAGACTCCAAAGTCTTTACACAGGGCACATATTTTATCATGATCCAGTTTCTTTCCTTTATCCACTACTGCCATTAACCCAGCACCAGGATAAGACTTGCCCCATTCTGTCATTAAGGTTGCCCTTTTATGTACAAGGGTTAGGGTGGTTTTAAAATCCATTGCCTCCGCAACTAATAATGCCGTATATTCGCCTAAGCTGTGTCCTGCTAATAAAAAGACGTTTAAATCAACGTCACTTTCCTTGCATGTCTCATCAAGCACCCTGTAGCAAGCATAACTCATTGTCAGTACGGCGGGCTGGGTGTAAATCGTTTTGTTCAGATCTGCCTTGTGCATGAATTTTCGGAACTTGTGCTTTTTGAAGCATAGTTCTGAAATATCATAGCCAAGCACCTGACTGGCCTCGTCGTATATATCCCTGACCAGTTTGAATTTGTCGTACAGTTCTTTCCCCATTCCCACATATTGAGAGCCCTGGCCCGGAAAGATCAATATAGTTTTCTTGCGTTTCATAATTTCAATACCACTTCGCACTTCCCAGCTGGTTTTTCCAAGTTTGGAGTTACGAGTTTAGAGTGCCTGCCTGTGCGGTGCACGCAGACAGGCCTAAAGTTAAAAAGGAACAATTCCGATTTGAACTTTCAACTCCACAATCCACACTTCACACTTCCCTGCCGGTTGTTAATAATTCTTGACAATAAGGATATTTCAAATATTATATTGAGACCTTTCATATTGCCGCACTTATTCAGTGCACTTTATATCAGTATTTTCATATATAATCAACTTTAAAATCAGCATAGCTTATGTGGAGGAGGGGGTATGGGCCTGGGTAAAAACGAACTCGCAGGGCTGGCGCAACAGGCTTGGGTCAGATGCGGCCATACCGTCAGAACAGGACAATCTCAGAATAACAGATAATAATAGCATTTGGAGATATTTTAATGGACATTGAAGACAAGATAAAGGAACTGGAAAGTAGGAACCTTGAGGCGGAGATGGGCGGCGGTCAGAAGCGAATCGAACAGCAACATAACAAGGGGAAGATGACCGCAAGGGAAAGGATCGATTATCTGCTCGATGAAGGAAGTTTTCAGGAGGTGGGTAAATTTGTAGTGCATCGATGCCAGGATTTCGGGATGGATAAGAAGAAGATCCCGGGTGATGGCGTAGTGACCGGTTACGGGAGAATAAACGGCCGTCTTGTATTTCTATTTTCCCAGGATTTTACCGTATTCGGCGGATCCCTGAGCGGCGCATTCGGCGAGAAAGTATGCAAGGTCATGGACCTTGCGCTAAAAAATGGTGCGCCTATGATCGGGTTGAACGATTCCGGGGGCGCCAGGATCCAGGAAGGTGTCATGAGTCTTGGAGGCTATGGCGAGATATTCAAGAGAAATGTCTGGAGTTCGGGGGTCGTACCTCAGATATCCGTGATTATGGGACCATGTGCAGGAGGCGCGGTTTATTCCCCTGCGCTTACTGATCTAACCATTATGGTCAAAAAGACGAGCAACATGTTTATCACAGGCCCACAGGTCATCAAGGCGGTAACTTCCGAGGAAATATCAGCCGAGGCCCTTGGAGGCGCCATGGCCCATAATACAAAAAGCGGGGTTGCCCACTTTGCCGAGGACTCAGACCAGGCAGCCCTTGACAGGGTCAAGGAGATCCTTTCCTATTTCCCGCAGAATTACAGAGAAAAACCGCCTGCGGTTGAATGTACCGATGACCCGAACAGGACAGAAAAATCCCTGAACACAGTGGTGCCGACCAATCCCAGGTTGCCGTATGACATGACGGTGATTATTCGAACCGTACTGGATGATAACCGCTTCTTAGAGGTGCAGAAACACTTTGCAAAAAATATGGTTGTGGGTTTTGGCAGGCTGAACGGTCTCTCCGTGGGTATTATTGCCAACCAGCCTAAGTTCTTGGCCGGCTGCTTAGATACCAAGGCTTCGGTAAAATGTGCCAGGTTTATCCGGATGTGTGATGCCTTCAACATCCCGACGGTTACATTTGTGGATGTCCCCGGATATCTGCCGGGTGTCCAGCAGGAGTATGACGGTATCATCAAACATGGGGCCAAGATTATTTTTGCCTATTCAGAGGCCACGGTCCCCAAGATCACAGTGGTCACTCGCAAGGCATACGGCGGGGCCTACATTGCCATGTCTGCCAAACACTTGGGCGGTGATATGAACTTTGCCTATCCCACTGCCGAGATTGCGGTGATGGGGCCTGAAGGGGCAGCCAACATTATCTTCAAGAAAGAACTCGCAGAGGC
>JAUWPC010000184.1 GCA_030611815.1 Desulfobacteraceae bacterium | reverse complement strand
GAAGAGGGTACACCCGTTCCCATCCCGAACACGGAAGTTAAGCTCTTTAGCGCCGATGGTACTGCGTGGTAGTCTACGTGGGAGAGTAGGACGTCGCCGAAATTCAATTAAAAGCCCCTCGTTTAACGAGGGGCTTTTTTTGTGTTATCTTGACTTTGACAAGCGGGTGAGGTTAAAAAAGGTCGTTGCTGTGGATCTCAGCCCCCTATGCGTGAAAACCGCTGCCAAGAATGTTGAGCTAAATCACCAAGAAGAGATCATCCATGTGGTTGAAGGAGAAGCTGAGGATTGTGCCGATGATCCAGCAGATTTGGTAGTCGCCAACACGAAGTCATTAGACGGTTCTTGGAGGGTCTTTCCATGAAAAGACTAAACTGATTATTTCCGGATTGATGAGAAGCCAGTGCAGGGAAATCAAGAAACAATTAGAAAGATGCGGGTTCAAACGAGGGTGGCTTTATGACTGTAGAAGAAAAGAGAGTTGATATTGAAAAACCAGAGGGACATCATTGCTTTGCCTGTGGAACAGCCAACCCTATCGGACTCAACCTGAAGTTTTATTCCCTTGGGGATGCTGTTTGCTCAGAAATTACTTTGGGAAAATATCATGAGGGATGGCAGAATCTGGCGCATGGCGGTATCATATCAACACTGTTAGACGAAGTGATGTCATGGGCCATCATGTATTCAAAAAAGACCTTCGTTGTAACAAGAAAGATGGATATCAAGTATGTAAGAAACGTAATGATCGGGACCCCTTTGACAGTGACCGCCAGACTCGTGGACGACGCGAAACCTCCCAAGGTAAAGGCAAAAGCGGAAATCAGAGATGATGAAGGGAGACTCCTTGTCCGAAGTAGTGGCGAGTTCGTTGTGCTTTCTGAAGAAAGGCTTTCTACAGTGCCAAGGAGCTTTAAGGATGAGATGTTTTCATTATTTGAAAGATTTAGCTAACCGGACTGTAAAGAGGAGGAAAAGGGAGTATGGGCAAGCCATTTGAAAAGATAACGGTGATAGACACCGGCACTTTAGGCATTTACTTATAATACGGAGTCTTCCAATGACTATGATGACAGCGGAACAATATGCGGAAAGCCTCGGGAAATTGAACTTAGTGGTCTATATGTTCGGAGAACGCGTGGAAGATGTGGTGGGCAATCCCATTATTCGTCCTTCAATGAAGGCGGTTGCCAAGACATATGAATTGGCTCACCGGCCCGAATACGAAGACATCATGACCGTTGTTTCTCATATCAGCGGTAAAAAGATCAACCGTTTCACCCACATCCATCAGGGCACGGGAGATTTACTGAAAAAAAGCAAGATGGGGAGATTGTTAGGGCGTGAAACCGGATGCTGTTTTCAGCGATGTGTGGGAATGGACGCGTTGAATGCCTTGTCCATCGTAACCTTTGATATCGATGCAAAATACTCTACCGGGTACTACAAACGGTTCTTGAAATATCTTGAGTATGTCCAGGAAAACGACCTGACCTGTGACGGGGCCATGACCGATCCCAAGGGCGACAGGAGCCTTCCCCCCCACAAGCAGCCAGACCCGGATCATTTCCTGCGCGTTATTGAAGAGAGAAAGGATGGGATTGTCGTGAGAGGGGCAAAAGCCCATCAGACCGGTGCTGTCAATTCCCATGAGGTCATTGTCATGCCTACCCTGTCTATGAGAAAAGAAGATGAGGATTATGCGGTCTCTTTTGCGCTGCCCAGCGATGCTGATGGAATCTCTTATATTATGGGGCGTCAATCGTGCGATACCAGGAAATTGGAGGGCGGGAACATGGATCAGGGCAACCTGATGTTCGGCGGGCATGAGGCCCTTGTAGTTTTTGATGACGTATTTGTCCCGTGGGACCGTGTTTTTATGTACAAGGAGTATGATTTTGCCGGGCAATTGGTCGAGGACTTTGCCTCTTATCATCGGCAGAGCTATGCATGTAAGGTGGGTGTTGGGGATGTCCTGATTGGGGCTGCCCAAACGGCTGCAGAGTACAACGGTGTTGCGAGGGCATCACACATCAAAGACAAGATTATTGAAATGAATCACCTGAACGAGACCCTCTACTGCGGTTGTATTGCCTGTGCATCGGAAGGGCGCAAAGAGCCCAGCGGGACATACTGCGTCAACACCCTGTTGGCAAATGTGCATAAACAGAACGTCACCCGTTTTCCTTACGAGATCGCTCGGCTTGCACAGGATATTGCCGGTGGGCTCATGGTGACTCTTCCATCTGAAAAGGATTTCAGGTCTCCGGAAACCGGCAAGTGGGTAGAAAAATATTTTAAGGCCCACCCTGACGTTTCCACCGAAAACAGGATGCGCATCCTGAGGTTGATTGAAAATATCACATTGGGCACGGCGGCAGTGGGCTATCTGACAGAATCGATGCATGGCGCAGGTTCACCCCAGGCACAACGAATCATGATTTCCCGTAGTGCGAACTTACCAGAGAAACAGAGGGCCGCAAAGAAACTTTGCGGGATTGAAGAATGACGCCCATGTAAAAAGTTCTTTTTACATGGATTTAAGGATTCAGGAATTTAGGAATTGCGAATTTTTTTAAGTAGTTAGTCCTAATAATTTTTCTCTAAATCCTGGTTTTGACTTTTTACGAGATCATCAAGAATGACTTTGAACCTATGTTGAGAGTAGGCGTCAAATATTGCGGCGGTTCCAATCCCGAGTACGACCGGGTAGCCCTCGTGGAACAGATAAAGGAAAGATTAGAGGGGAAAGTTAGTTTTGTCCCGCCCGAAAGTGAGGGGGTCGACATCATTCTGGCAGTGAACGGGTGCAGAACGGCATGTGCCGATTTGAGCGGTTTTCGAGGGATTGAAACCTGGACAGTCACCGGCAATGAAGAAGGGGAAGAATTTGTCAGGAAAATAGTCGAAAGAGAGGTTCACATAAATGGAAAAGCAAAAAAATAAGACAATCATTACAGCGGCCCTGACAGGGGCTATTCATACGCCAACCATGTCTCCCCATTTGCCGATTACGCCGCAACAGCTCATTGATGAAATCCTTGCTGTTCATGAAGCCGGCGGGGCAGTGGCTCACCTGCATGTCAGAGACCCGAAGGACGGTTGCCCAAACGCTAACCAGGATATTTTCAGGGAGATTGCAACTGAGGTAAAGAAGCATTGCGATATCATCCTGTGCACAACAACAGGGGGCCGATTGGGGGAATCTGTGGAAAAAAGGGTGCAGGTGGTTTCTACATTAAAGCCAGAGTTGGCGTCATTAAATGCAGGGTCTCTCAATTTTGCACTTTTTCACGTTGCGGACAAGTTCAAGGACTGGAAATACGAATGGGAAAAGCAATACCTTGAGAGCACTGAAGATCTTATTTTCCCTAATACATTCAAAACCATGCGGCAGTTCCTGTCCATATTTAAAGAAATGGAAACAAAGCCTGAATTTGAAATCTATGATGTCGGCATGATTAACAACCTTGCCTTTTTAATCGAGGCAGGCTACGTCCAAAGACCTGTATATCTGCAGTTTGTCTTAGGTGTCTTAGGGGGAATTCCTCCTGCACCGGAAAATCTTATGTTTATGTTCGAAACTGCCCGGAAGGCGATAGGTGACTTCGAGTTTTCCGCCTGTGTTGCCGGCAAGGCCCAGTTTCCCCTGTGCACGCAGTCGTTGATCATGGGCGGAAATGCGCGTGTTGGGTTGGAAGACAACCTCTACCTTGAAAAAGGGGTATTGGCCAAAAGCAACGCCGAACAGGTAGCCAAGATCATTCGAATCGCCCGGGAGCTGGGAATCGAGCCAGCGACACCCCAGGAAGCCCGGGGGATTTTAGGACTGAAAGGTCTTGACAATGTAAATTTCTGAAGATGTTGGATTCTATCCGGGCTCTCCCTGATCCCACCACTCGATGATGGAGCCTAACCTCCCAAACCGGCACCCCTCTTTTCTCTCTACTTCCCTGATCCAATCACCCAGCCCTGAGGCGTGATGGATAATCAGCGGGATGCTGTGATCAGGAAGGATATCTAAGGGAAGGCCATACCGGTCCATAAGGCTCTGGATATTCATCCACGTCTCCTCCGTGTCCCACGGCGTGGGATGGATTAATCCATGTATGGCCCCATCTACCCGGGAGTAGCCCCATCCGTCCAGGAACTCCTCCTTAAGCCGCCTCATCAGTTGAATTGCCCGAAGATTCACCTCAACGTTGAGCCCTTTATTTAGGTTGTTCAATATCCTATCGTCAAAAGACTCAAAACCGATTGATGCAAGGAGGATACGCGTCCCCGTTGACATAGCCAGTGCTAATGCCTCCCTCAGCCACCTCTCCCCCTTCAGAAACCAGTCGGCCCTCAGGGTGAGGTTTATCTGGGTGAGCCTAACCTCCCTTTCCCTGATTTTGGTCAGCAAAGGGGGGAGGCCCGGAAGGGCGTTCTCGTTGATAAGCTCGAATGGGATTTTCCTCCCATCCACTGTCTCGGGAAGGCAGTCGATTTGCGCCAGAACCGTCTCCATATCCAGCGCGCCATAGTAGCCTTTATCCACGGCCACATCGCAGAAGCTGCAACCCTTCAACCAAATCCTGACCTTCCGGCCACTCTTGCAGGCCAAGGCCGCAGGGTAGTCGAGCTCTACCCATCGCGCTTTTGCCGCATAGGGACATCCTACTTGTTGGAGAACCTGTCCAGTACTGATTTTAATGGGCCCAATCCCCCCATTTCGAACCCTGTAGATATTATCCCAAATGACCTTTGCCAAAAACCTCTGATCCCACGCACTTTTAGGGCTCTGAATCATCTCACCGTCTGCTCTGCGGCAAAGCAGTCCCGGAATCTCTCCTCCCCATCTCGCATCGAGATTTTGCAAGAGTTCGATCGCCTGTTCGGCCGGTCCGTGCAGAGCAAGGGAAAACCGATCTGAAACTCCTTTAAAGCGGTGATCATGATCCTCCCAGCCCTTTTCCCCAATATAGTCCACATCGGCCTGGGGCCCGGCCAAAATAGTGAAGACGCCTTCGTCTTTGAGTTCTTTGGCAAGGGCGAAGAGATCTTGCCTGCCGCTCAATGTGGAAAAACCGATGACCGGCCTTTCTCCCCCGAAGTAGTCTGCCAATCCCTTCTTGAGGGCTGTTTTGTCATCCTCCCGTGCCACAGCCACCACGATGCATTCATAGGACGTATTCTCCTGAATCACCGCAGCCGCCATCTGAGGCCCCAACAGGCCATAGGTCTCACCTGCGAAATAGCTGGCGATTATACCCATTTTCTTATTTGGGATTATATTATGCGGTAAATAAGGGGGATATGACCTTAACCCTATTAACTCTATGATATCTTAATCTTTTCATATTGCATGCCAATATCTCAACAAATACAGTGACCCTATGACCCTCTCATCGCATCTTTGAGCACCGCCAAGATATCATCAGGGATATCGATGGCGCGGAAATTGTCCGGGTCTGAAACGTCTAAGCAGATCCGTTTTTCATATCCCTCGAGCAGGAGGGTGCCGGTTGGAAGTTCATGTATTAGGTGCTTCAGGGTTACGGTCTTATCTGTCAGGACGTCCACATGGGTTGTGATGCTGATCTTCTGATGATATCTACCTGGCTTGCGATAACTGCATGAGGTCTCGGCGAGACCAAAAAGGATCTGCCTCTTACTCCAGAGATCCCCAAGATTCAAACCGATCGCCTCGAAAAAGAGATGACCGGATGCATCTATCCATTCGTAGTATCGAGGGTAGAACACTATCCCGAGGGAATCCAGGTCACCCCACATAATTCTGCGTTCAACAATATTTTTCCTCATGTCTTCACCTTTTTAACCCGGGTAAACAGGAACGTTGGAAATTGAATATTGATATAGTTCTTCTTTCTTGTTTTCGTCAAGTTGTTCGTTGGGCCAAATGTTGGGGAATTGTTCAAAAGTTCCCTTGGTCGACCGCTTTTGACGCAGCCAGAAGCCCTATCCATCATGCGCAACTGTTTTGATGGAGGCATTCTCCTTATGGCGAAAAACATAAAAAAGCCCGGAAAACGGGTCCGATCTCAGGATCTTCCAGCATATCCTTGACAATCCATCGACACCTTTCTTAAAATGCATAGTCTCGACTGCCAGGCGTATCCGCATTCGCTGGGTTACTTGATGTTAATAGGGGATTGAGATGAGTCAACTTACGATAATAGCATCCAAAGTTTGCAGATGTTTTTTCATGAAACAGTCAGTTTTGTTGTATGTTCTGCTGGCATTTTTTTCCCTGCAGGGGTGTTCTGCAATTCTTGCAGAAACCCCGGTGGACCAGACAACAATATCCGAAACGGTCACCATCGAGAGTAAGAGCGATGGCGGAATTGTCATCGCCGAACGACGCTATGCGGTATTGAAATCGACAGTTATTCTGGACATATCTGGAAAAACTATACCTCTGTGTGATTTGCAGGTACCTTCCGAAGCATTGGTAGAATATCGATTAGGAAAAGATCAGGACCCTGTCTGTGTTAGAATTGAAAACAAACGGCTTCTCGAAGGAGCAACCAGCCTTGTGATTGCTGATGACCCGGGCTGATAGACGATATCCTGGCCATAAGTTTATGGCAGTGTGCAATCCTTAAACACTCAACCTGAGGTGTTATGCTTTTCCAGCTAAACATCACCGATTTCGCCATTATAAAACATTTGGATCTGTCCTTAAGAGAGGGGCTAAACACCGTCTCCGGTGAAACGGGCGCAGGTAAATCGATCATTATCAATGCCATTAATTTGATTCTCGGGGGTAGGTCGTCGGCGGATCTTATCAGGACAGGATGCGACGAGGCTATAGTTGAGGGACTTTTTGTTTTC
>JAUWPC010000155.1 GCA_030611815.1 Desulfobacteraceae bacterium | reverse complement strand
CCGGAACCATTTACATTAACCTTGTCGTAGCCGTCCGGTTGAATTCCCATTTCTTTCAGGTCAGCCAGAACCTGGGCAGCAAAGGCCTCCTGGATTTCGATCAGATCCATCTGATCAATAGTCAGTCCGGCCTTCTTGAGGGCCTTTTCCACTGCAACAGGAACCGTTTTATAAGCACGTCGGGGGTCATCACCAACTACGGCAAAAGATCTCAGGGTGGCTAAGGGTTCCAAACCCAACTGGGAGGTCATCTCCCTCGATGTGACTACAACCGCTGCGGCGCCATCGTTTTCTGTCGAAGAATTCCCGGCCGTGCAGACGCCATCTAAGACCGGTTTGAGGTGCGCTAATTTCTGAAGACTTGTATCTGCCCGGGGGTTTTCATCCCGGTCCATAAGCTTCGGGGCTCCCTTTGGCTGAGGGACCTGAACAGGAATGATCTCATCCTTGAATTTCCCCGCTTCAATAGCCGCACAGGCCTTCTGATGACTGTGAAGCGACCATTCATCACAGGCTTCACGGGAGATATTCTCTTCTTCGGCAGCGGTTTCAGCCCAGGACATCATGGATGGCAAAATCCCGTACCGTTCTTCGGGCTGTGACATGACGCGTGCCCTCTGTATCCGATCATAAAAAGGCATTCCCCACATGGAGAGATCCCCATGTCCGCGGGGCATCCCTTTTTTGCCGCCGATACCCCACTTGATATGGCCCGGGATATAGAATTCCGCGTTGCTCATGCTTTCAACCCCACCTGCTACGACCACCTGGGCCTGTCCTGACAAGATCAGTGTGGAAGCAAAGCAGACAGTATCCAGTCCTGTACAGCAGCGCCTGTCAAAGGTTACGCCAGGGATCGCCTCTGGCCAGCCTGCCTTGAGCAATGCCATGCGGGCAATGTTCACATTCTCGCCGTTCTGATAAGACTGTCCGAATATTACATCGTCCACTATATCGGGCTCTATTTTTGCCCGCTTTACTGCCTCATTCAGGACCAGGGCTGCCAGATCATAGGCTGGGATATCCTTTAGCCCCCCCATATATCGACCAACCGGGGTCCTGACAGCACTGATTATCACAGCTTCATTCATATCTTTTTCTCCCTCTAAAACGCCCCCTCCGGCATATCCACAATCTCTCGGCCCTTCCTTATGCAGGTGTCCAGCCGGGCCATGGTCAAAGGCAAGGTCACCCCCGCGAAATAGGTTGCCTGCATTAGCTTGCCTGTGTAAAATTCGTTTTTTTTGCCATCATCCATAGCCTGTTGAGCGATTATAGCCATATCCAGGAGACACCAGGACATGGTAATATCCCCAAAACAAAGAAGGGCAGGATAGGTGTACGAAGCCCACTGAAGGGGATCAGCCCCCGCTCTATCAGACATTTCCCCGGCAACCTTTCCCAATCTCCTGGTCGCCTCTGACAGGGATTGCACATCCTTTCCCAAGATCGAATGATCCATGTTTTTCTCGATGAATCTCTCAATTTCAGCCATAAACGTCTTGAAGGGAGCGCCATCATTTATGCGCATCTTGCGTCCCAGGAGATCCATGGACTGGACCCCGTTTGTGCCCTCATAAAGGGACATGATCTTGGCATCACGCAGGTATTGCTCCAAGGGGTATTCCTTGCAGAATCCATATCCGCCCAGGCACTGGATCGCTGTTTCGCAAACCCTGAAGCCCATATCCGAGCAGTATGCCTTTATGATCGGCGTCATAAAATCGACAAGGGCCTGGTAATGCTTCTTCTCCTCCCCTTCATCGAGTTCGAGCGCCAGATCAGCCCAGAATGCTCCAGTATAGATCATGGAGCGCATACCGTCCACCATTGCCTTCATCCACAAAAGCATCCGCCGTACGTCAGGATGGTCGATGATAGGGATGTAGCCCGGCTTGCGACGGGCCACGTCAGACCCCTGGATACGCTCTTTAGCATAGGCGAGGGCATTCTGATAAGCTGTGCTCGCTAAGGTCATGCCGCTGACACCGGTGTTGATCCGCGCGGCATTCATCATCTGAAACATATGTGCAAGCCCCCTGTTTTCCTCGCCGCAAAGATACCCAATACACTCGTCATTATCCCCAAAACTAAGCGAGCAGGTGGGTGATGCATGTAACCCGAGTTTTTTTTCCACTCCGGTGCAGATGACATCGTTGGGATCTCCGAGAGAGCCATCAGGAAGAACATTTAACTTGGGCACAATAAAGAGGGAAATCCCTTTTACCCCTTCAGGGGCGCCCTTGATGCGGGCAAGAACTAAATGAATGATATTTTCAGTCAGATCATGATCTCCCCAGGAGATGAAAATCTTACCACCTTTTATCTTGAAATGGTCCCCTTCACGGAAGGCCACTGTTCGGGTTGCTGCCAGGTTGGAACCTGCTCCGGGTTCGGTGAGCGCCATTGTTCCCGCCCATTCGCCCCCAAACATCTTGGGTACAAATCGCTCTTTCAGATCATCTGTGGCAAAGCTTTCGATCAGGTGAGCTGCCCCATGTGCCAGGCTTGGAGCCATATTAAAGGATTGGGCTGCCCCATACATCAGATCGTTTATGACGATTCTCATCATGTGAGGAAAACCCTGGCCGCCATATTCAGGGTCACGGGCCGCAGCAGTCCATCCGTTTTCGCCGTATATTTTGAACGCCTCTCTAAATTCAGGAGCGCAGCGGACCTGCCCCTCTTCAAAGACAACGCCCCACTGCTCACCAATTTCCTGGAGCGGCTCTATTTCGGCCGTAGCGAATTTCACGGCCTCGGTCACAAGCATGTCGAGGGTATCCTCGTCAAGCTCCCGATACCGGTCAAGTTCACAGAGGCTGCCGTAATTCAACTGGTTTTTCAGGATAAAAAAGACGTCCTTTTCATTCACCTTGAAATGTTCCATAATCTAAATGTCTTTCTTACGCTCCCATCGCTTCCTCAATTCCCTTTTCAAAACCTTACCCGTATGGCTTTTTGGCAAATCCTCCACCAGGTGTACGATCCGAGGATATTTGTATGGTGCCACAGTCTCTTTTACAAACTGACGTATTTGGTCCTCAGTTACAGTAGCCCCGCTTTTTACTACCACGTCCGCGGCTATCTCTTCTCCTAAGTCATCATCTCTCAAGCCGTATACCCCTGCCTCTACTACATCCGGGTGTTGAAATAGCAATTCCTCTATCTCACGCGGATAGACATTATAGCCGCCCCTGATGATCATATCTTTTTTGCGATCCACGATGTAGATATAACCTTCCTCATCCTGCCGCGCCAAGTCACCAGTGTGCAACCATCCATCAACTACTGTCCGTGCTGTCTCCTCAGGTTGATTGAGATAGCCTTTCATCACACCGGGGCCTTTAACGATTAGCTCTCCCACCTCGCCTGTCTCTATGTCTCTATCGGAATTATCCACGATACGCGCCTTGAAACCAGGTATGGGAAGACCGATGGATCCCGGTTTGGTCTTTTTGCCAAAGGGGTTTTCAACACAAACAGGAGAACACTCGGAAAGGCCATAACCTTCATATATCCTGGTCTCAAATCGTTCTTCGAATCTGCGGAGGACCTCGACCGGCAGGGATGCCCCGCCCGAAATACAGAATCGGAGTGAAGAACGTTTGATTCCCGACTCATCGGTTTCCTGGATCAGACGAATCAGGATGGTAGGGACCGCGAAAAGGATCGTACTATTCTCCGACTCTATCAGTTGGATAACCTGATCAGGTTCGAATTGCCGGAAGAGATGAAAGGTCAGCCCCAGATAGATGGAGGCATTCAGGGCGCTGGTCTGGCCGAAAATATGGTAAAGAGGGAGTACGCCGATGACCACTTCCTGAGGGTCGGTCTGTCTCATGTCTGCCACGGTCATGGCATTCCTGGCGAGATTATTGTGGGTGAGCATAACCCCTTTGGGTAATCCCGTTGTTCCCGAGGTGTAAATTATGGATGCCGTATGGTCATCCCGGGCAGGGTACGCATCAAAAATTTCAGGACCATCAATCTTTTCCAATGGAGTAAACCCGGAGTTTTGTTTGACACCCGCGGCTACACGGATACTGAGATGAGGGAGGTCTTTAAGGACTTTGCCCGGTTCATCTAAAAAGGGGGCCATACCTATAAACCCTTTAGCCCCTGAATCCTGAAAAATGTGTGATAATTCATAACTCTTATAAAGAAAATTGACAGGGATGATCACCACCCCCATCCTGGCAAGGGCATAATAGGCCGTGATGAACTCGGGGCTGGACTGCATCATCAGGATACATTTGTCGCCCGGCTGAAGCCCAAGAGCTGTAAGACCATTGGCCAGGCTGTTGACCCTTCGGTCCAGTTCCTGATAGGTGTAGCTTTTTCCTTCAAACCGGAGGCCAACATGCTCGGGTAGTCTTTTTGCTGTATTTTCAAGAAGCCTGGAAAGATTCATAAGTTCCCCCTGTCCGATTCAATGGATAATGGATTCATTCTACCTGTACCTTTTCGCCCGTCAATTTTCACCGGAGACTGGAACTTTAACTATCCTTCCTGGCGCCGTCTTCATTATATTCATACCACCCCCTGCCGGTCTTACGTCCTAATTGGCCCGCCTTGACCTTTCTCCTTAAAATCATGGGAGGGTACCATCGGGGATCGCCCGTCTCCTGATACATCGCCATCATGGCTCCATATGTAATATCTAAACCGACCATATCTCCTGTCTCAAAGATTCCCATCTTTCTGCCGGATGCCAGTCTCAACCCCTTGTCGATGTCCTCCACCGAGGCTATCCCCTGCTCAACTAATCGCATCGCCTCCATGGTCGACGGAAAGTTGATGCGGTTAATGACAAAACCTGCCACGTCCCTGTTGACCATGATCGGTTCTTTGCCGATCTGAAGAACAAAGTCCTTTCCTCTGATAGCGGTTTCATCTGTGGTTGCCAGGCCTTTGATGACCTCCACTGCCTGCATCATCGGCACAGGGCTGAAAAAGTGTAGACCGAGGACCTTATCCGATCTATTGGTCACAGACGCCAATTCAGTAATAGAGATTGCAGATGTATTGCTGGCGATCAGGGTCTCTGGACCCGCTGCCTCGTCCGCCCTTTGGAAAACCTCTCGCTTCAGTTCCAAATCCTCAAATACCGCTTCGATAAGGAGGTCTACACCTCCTGCCTCGGAAAAATCGGATACGGTCCTGATCCGACCAATTATAGTAGCCCTGTCCTCTTTTACTTTGCCCTTTTCAATGAACTTATTAACGGACCATTCAATATTTTTAAGCGCCCTATCCAGGGCCTCCCTGTCTATGTCATAGAGAATAACCTCAATCCCTGCCTGGGCGCATACCTGGGCAATGCCGCTGCCCATCAAACCGGATCCCACAATAAAAACCTTCCTTATGCCCATTCATTGTCTCCTTAAGAGTAGTAACGAGTAGAAAACCTTACTCTTTGGTCAATTCTCGCGCGATTACCATCCTCTGGATCTCACTGGTGCCCTCATATATCCGATATAAACGAAGGTCGCGATAAAAACGCTCCACAGGAAGGTCCTTCATGTAGCCCATGCCTCCAAAGATCTGAAGGGCGCTGTCTGCTACCCGGCAAGCCATCTCAGTACAGAACAGCTTTACCATAGATGCCTCCTTAATAACCTTTTTACCCTGGTCCCTCAACCATGCAGCATGGTACAGCATGTGCCTGGCCGCATAAATTTCTGTGGCCATATCCGCTAACATATTCTGCACGGACTGAAACCTGGCCAACGGCTTTCCGAATTGAACCCGTTCTTTGGAATACTCCACGCTGAGATCCAACAGTTTTTGCGCGGCCCCAAGGGCGCAGGACCCCATGGTGAGGCGGCCTTTGTCAAGAACGCTCATGGCGGTCTTGAAGCCGTGTCCGATCATAGGCTCACCGCCTATGACATTCCCGACCGGAACGCGACAGTTGTCAAAGATCAGCTCGCATGTATGGCTCCCCCGCAGACCCATTTTTCGCTCAATGGTCCCTACATAAAAGCCGGGAGTGCCTTTCTGAATCACAAATGCAGTGATCCCACCGCGAGTTTTTTTCTGCTTGTCTGTGAGTGTTATCACAGTGGCGAGATCCGCCACATCACCGTTGGTGATGAAATGTTTCAACCCGTTAAGAACAAAAAAATCCCCATCCCGCCGGGCTGTGGTCTGGACATTGCCCGCATCCGAACCGGCCTCCGGTTCTGAAAGTGCAAAACAGGCCGTCCACTCGCCACTGGCAATTCTCGGCAAATACCGCTGCTTTTGCTCTTCAGTGCCGTCAAACAGTATCCCCATGGAGCCAATGCCGTTGCTCGTCCCGATACGGGATCGAAAGCAGGCATTGGTCTTGGTCAACTCCTCATAAACGAGGCATTCTCCAAGTGTCCCAAGATCTAAGCCCCCATATTCCTCAGGGATTGATAGACCAAAAAGGCCCAATTCCCTCATTTTAACCACAATCTCTTCGGGAATATGATTTTCGTCTTCGACCTTCTGAGAAATAGGCTCAAGCTCCTGTTTGACAAATCGAAGGATGGTATCCTGCATCATGCGCAGGTTTTCCGGGATTTCAAAGTCCATTATTTCTCCTTGAAGAAATATTTCAGATTTTCCCCCTGGCGGCCTCCGGTTCATAGAGACCTCAAGAACTCAGTTTTATGCGTTGTAAGGAAAAAGGTGGGTCAGGGAAAAATGCGTATCATTAATCAAGAGATATCCGGATCTTAAGCAAATTTTAAGCAAAGAAGGTGCCAAATACCTTTGATTGCGGGTATCCAGTTGAAATATCTAAACAATTCCGATGATTAAAAAAGTGAGTTCTGGGAGAGGAAAACAATCCAATGAAAAAGTATCTAAGCACGTCTACACAATACGCCACTCAACATGGTATAATGCCGCAAAAAGATTGATAAATTTCAATGGAAATGGAAGGATGTGAACATTTTCTACATGTAGATGTTTTTATACAACAAGCTGATGTCGTTTTAGTTTCTGGTACAGACCTGTCCTGTGTATCCCGAGCATCCTGGCTGCCCGTGCCTTATTCCCACCCGAAAAACGAAGCGCCTCGATAATAGCCCGTTTTTCGGCATCTTCCAGGATATGACGAAGGAGACCTGAATCGCCAGGCATGGCGCCTGCATCTTTGTAAAATTCCCGGATCCGGTCAGGTAGATCATCTATGGCGATTTGGTTCCCTTCAGCAACATGCATCGCCCTTTCGACGGTGTTTCTGAGTTCCCTGACATTTCCAGGCCATGGATACCTCTTGAAAAAAGCCATGGCATCAGGAGAGATCCGGTTTGGCGCGTGGCGTTTCTTACCTCTTAATTCAGAAACAAAGTAATAGGCAAGCCGGGGGATATCTTCCTGCATCTCCCTGAGGTTTGGTGCACGCACATGAAATATGTTCAACCGATAAAAAAGGTCAGCCCGAAAGGCCCCCTTTCTGATCATTCCTGAAAGGTCCTGGTTCGTGGCCGCTATAACCCTGAAATCGAGCTTAATGGACTTTATGGCTCCCACCCGCTCAACCTCATGTTCTTGAAGCACACGCAGCAATTTTGCCTGCATATTAAGGGGCATATCCCCTATTTCGTCTAAAAAAATGGTCCCATGGTCCGCCAACTCAAATTTGCCGGGCTTACCCCGGGTCCTGGCGCCGGTAAATGCCCCGCCCTCATAGCCAAAGATTTCGCTCTCAATCAGTTCATGGGGTATGGCCGCACAGTTAACCTTTATGAAAGGCCCGTCAGCACGCTGGCTATTCTGGTGGATAGCATATGCAAAAAGCTCTTTGCCCGTGCCTGATTCTCCGGTAATAAGCACAGGAGCATC
>JAUWPC010000378.1 GCA_030611815.1 Desulfobacteraceae bacterium | reverse complement strand
GTAACACATCATCAAAGTTGTTTTTTTTCATCTCATCCACGATCTTGGGGGTGAAAATGAGATGCTCCCCGGAAAGATAACTCAAGCCAATCACATCCACATCTTCATCAATGGCCGCCTTGACGATACTTTCAGGCCGTTGAAACATCCCGAGATAGATGACTTCCATTCCTGCCTCCTTGAGCAGGGAGGAGACTACTTTTGCCCCACGATCGTGACCGTCCAGGCCGACCTTGGTCACCAGTACTTTGATTCTTTTCTTCATAACCATCAGTATGCTCCTCAAAAAATCAGAAATTGAAGGGGGATTCTATGGTCTCCATGGGATCGTAGGGATATCCGAACACCTCTCTGACCGTACCCAACAACTCGCCAGTGGTACCTGATGCCCTCGTGGCCTCAATCATGGCAGGAATAACGTTTTTGCTGTCATTGGCATCGTCCTGCAAGCGCTTGATGGCACCATTCAACCGATCCATATCTCTGGTTCGTTTTAGCTCCTTAACCTCCGCTACCTGCTGTTTGGCCAAGTTTGAAGAGACCTTTTGCACCCCCAAAGGGGTTGTTTTTTCCTGCTCCGTGGTGAACACATTCACCCCCACCATTAATTTTTCTCCTTTATCCAGCTCTTTCTGTCGTTTGACGGCCTCTGATTCGAACTGCCGGTCTAACCATTCGGTGCGTATCGCCTCTTCCATGCCCCCCACATCATCCACCTCTTTCATCACCTTGAGGGTTTCCTCTTCAATTTTGTCGGTCAGACTCTCCACATAGTAGGACCCGCCTAAGGGATCGGCCACATTGGTGACGCCTGTCTCATAGGCCAAGATCTGCTGGGTCCTCAGGGCCTGCAGATGGGCCTTTTCCGTGGGAAGGCACATCGGTTCATCATATGAGCAGCAGTGGAGGGACTGGACCCCGCCCAAAACAGCGGCCAATGCCTCGTAGGCGATACGAATTATGTTGTTGAAAGGCTGTTGGGGGACAAGGGAGCACCCCGCGGTGTGGACGGCAAAACGGAACTGCATGGACCTCGGATCCTTAGCACCATATTTCTCTTTCATTAATCGCGCCCACATCCGCCTGGCGGCGCGGATCTTGGCCACCTCCTCGAAGATGTCCATGTGACATGAGACATAGAAGGTGAACCTGGGGGCAAACTCGTCGATATCAAGTCCTCTCCGAACAAGCTCATCTATGTAGCACATGGCAATCCCGAATCCGAAGGCCACCTCCTGGGGAGCGGTGACGCCCTGTTCCCTCAGATCATACATGTTGACGGTAGTATAGTACCATTTGGGCAAATTCTTAGTGCAATACTCCATCACATCTGATCCCAATTTGATCGAGAGGTCCAGGGGACAGGCAGGCCGGAAACCACAATACCTGAAGTGAATCGGATCATTCTGGATAGAGCCGCGTAAGATACCGATATCGTACCCAGCATCTTGCGCAACAGCCACGTACTGGGCCATGGTGACCGAGGATGCAGTCGATGCGGTGATTAGAGACCAGCTCACCCTGTCTAAGGGGATGTTCTTAGTCAAGGTCTCCATATCTTTGATGGAGGTAATATTGACCCCGGTCAGCCCCACCTCATCTACGGCCCAGGGGTGATCCGCATCCAACCCCATCTCGTAGGTCACGTCGGCAATGGTATTCAGGCCTGAGCCACCATGTTGGGACAGATATTTGAGACGCTCATGGGTGTCTACCGGCGAACCGATACCAACCACCTCTCGTTTGGTCCACAGACGACCCCTGAACATATTGGAGTGAATACCCCTGGTATATGGATAGGACCCTGCATCCGCTATATTCTGCCCATAATTCTCTTCAGACCTGTCCTCTGGCTTGTAGATCTCCTTCAGATCATATCCTGACCAACTCTTGAAACTTGCAGGCTTCTCATAATAGGCCTTGATGTAATCATCCCAATTTCCTTCTTGAGTATTTTGCACCGCCTTCTCATTTACCTCGCCCATTTCTCCCCCCCATTCTCCCTGTCGCTGCCCTGATAATGTCTGGACAGGATTTTCATTCAGGCACGATTTCCTCTTTACAATCAAGTTGAAACATGTTACTAACTGTTTAGATAGTTTTAATGACTGTTTAGTTATTAATCTAACAATATCCATATTTTGCTGTCAAGGAAAATTTTCAAATTTAACATGTTCGACTAAGGAAATGAGTAGAGTAATCTGTGTAATCTGTGGATTCAAAAACAGGGGAGTCAATAGATGGGAACGAAGGTTGGAAAATCGGGTTTTCGTGGCTTGGATAAAAGTCTGAGAATACAAAAAATTACTGATACCGCCGCAGAGCTATTTCACAGAAAGGGGTACCGGTCCACTACCCTCGATGATGTATCAAAGGAACTGGGAATTACTAAAGCCGCGCTATATCATTACGTATCCAGTAAGGAAAAACTCCTATCGAGGATCTACATCCAGGCATTGGAAAACATCTTCAGAACCACTGATAAAATTGCCGGAAAGGAACTCCCGCCCGATGTGAGATTAAGGCTTATTATCCAAAATCACATCAAGGGGATCATTATTCAGTCAATTTCCATGTTCTCTGTTTTTTTCACCGAAGAAAATCAGTTGCCCGAGAGGGAATTCAGAAAAATTCGCAGAGAAAAAAGGAAATACACCCGGATTGTTGAGAAAATTATTGAGGAGGGGATATCACAGGGACTTTTTAGAAAATCAGATCCAAAACTGCAGGCCTTTGCCATAATAGGGATGTGTAACTGGGTCTATAAGTGGTACAAACCCGGCCCGGGTTCTTACACCCCGGAACAGATCGCCGACTATTTTGTGAGCCTGCTTGAGGGGGGCTATCTCAAAGGCGATATGGAAGGAATGGCCGATGTGCCAAAATCACGACAGGGAGGAAGAGAAAAAACGGGTTCAAGAATGGAAAACTACCAGAGATTACGGGCTAAATGTACGGAGTTGTCAAAGCTCATCGAAGAAATGGAAAAACATGGTTAAGTTGGTTTCTTAAGAAAAAGAGATAAGATCATTCCTATAAATGAAATTCCTCCGGCCACCAGAAATGGTACAGTAAATGA
>JAUWPC010000193.1 GCA_030611815.1 Desulfobacteraceae bacterium | reverse complement strand
GTTCCACTGGTTTGGAGCATCATAAGAGGAATGGAAAAACCGCCTCAGGTAGTCGGGATCCAGGGACAGACCTCTCCACCCCATGATGAACATGTCAAACTCCCTTTTGAATTTTACCTTATGAAGCAGAGAGCCAAAGGGCATGGTTTGCCAGGAGACGGGGATGCCAAATTCGCTCAGCCATTCCTGTATGGTCTTTCCCGTAGCTGCTGCTTCTGTGTCGTAATGGGCTGGGGGCGTAATAAGGGTCAGATGTGATACAGCCTTTCCGTCAGGGGCTATGAGACTCTTTCCCTTTTGTAGCGACCCTTTCGCATCCAGAGGGGGAATCTCCCAAGTATATCCGGCGGCAGTGAGAATAGCGTAGGCATCCTGGGTCCGTTTTTTTCTATCCATCCCCTTGCCATAGGCGGGTGTATTTGAATCGTAGTAGAAGACATTGGATGGCGGGACAAAAGTATCCAGTCTCTGACCGTGATCATGGAGTATCTGCTTGACGATAAAGTCCTTGTTGATAAGATAGGCCACCGCGTGCCGAAAGGCCAGATCAGACATGGGTGGTCTGCGAAGGTTAAAACCGAGATACCGGTATCCCTGGGCCAAAGTCATGGGAACACTGACATCCGGATTAGGAACAAGATCTTTTACAAAGGCCTGGCTGATTCCTTTCCAGAGAAAATCGATTTTCCCCTCTTGCAAGGCCAGTGTTGCGGCAGGAAGTGTTTCAAAGACCTTAAATATGACCCCATCAATGTAGGGCCCCAATTTTCGTCCGGAGATGGTCTTTCCCCGGCCAAGAAATGGTCGTTTTTCACCAAAAGAATGTAGGCCCCTTTTTTTCGGGATGAGAATTTGAACGGTCCAAGCCCTGTAGGATCATTAATCATGTGGGTCTGAATCATTTTTAAGGCCGCCTGGAAGGCGGGGCCTTCTGTTCCCTGTGGGTCCTTCGAAACTCCCAGCTTCTTTTCCGCAAGCTTCACCAGTGGCGCCCATTTCTTCTTTTGAACGATCCAACTGGTCAGGCTTCGTCTGGGAAAAACGGCCATGGGTCTTTTAAGGGTCATGCGGACTGTGCTTTTATCCAGGGCTACAATTTTTTCCACAAACTCCCAATAGGCATAGTATCTTGGAATTCTAAATTTCTTGATTATCTCTCCGCTAAAAACTACGTCCTCGGCAGTGAATTCGGTGCCATCATCCCATTTCATCTCCCTCAGGTGAAAAGTGACTGTTTTGTTCCCGGAATCATAGATTGGCTGGTCTTTTGCAAGCCAAGGGGTCAAGGTCTGGGTGTCGGGATCCACCAGATAAAGGGGTTGAAATATTAAGCTGATGACCTTTTTCGTCCAGGCGTCACTGGTCATGAACGGATTCAAATTTTTCGGTTCCCTGAGGATAGCCACTTTTAGATAGGTCTTGGAAAAAGCGGGAATCGGATTGGCAAAAAGGGTTGACAACGCCAAAGAGACGGCAACCAGCCATCCCGCCAGGAAGACTCTTGGGCGGGAATATTTCTTATTTTCCATGAATATGCCTCCATCAATCCGTGTTTTGTTGTCGATAGTCTATATCTCAGCCCGATTACTCTTTTTCTTGGTCTCTGAAATCTCGGTTGATGTCCTTCTATCAAGCAAGAGCCGTGCCGGAGTATTCCCTGTAGTTGCATAAATAACATGGCAAAATGGGCGTAAAGATTTGATCTATAGACTTTTTGAACCTTTGTAGTCGCTTTACAGGAACACCCTCCTGGTGAAATCTTGAAAACAACCAAAAGCAGCCATGTTATTTACCCTAAGGGAAAGCCGATGATACCACATCTCCTGTGTTGTCAAGGGTTCGCAGTAAAGCAACTACGGCTTCACCCCTGACGCCTTGGATCTGCGGCATCCTCAACTTTTGCAACGTTAGGGTATTGTCTACAGGTTTAACCCTTTTAAGTGATGGATGAATTTTGATTTCTCGGAGAACCATGGAAATCCTTTTGTTCAGAAAGGGCGGGTGAAGCGGGTAATGTGTATCCAGTTGGGATATCCGTATGGATACAAATGACCCAGGTTTGACAGGAAGGCAAACGTAATTCCTCTTTCATGGCTTTAGGCCCTTAGGCCCTGAACTTCTCTACCTTTTACGAGTTAATCGTATATAGAGAAAGAAAAATTGTCGAGAATCGGCCTGGGTTTTGCAATTTCCTCTCCAAAAGGGTATAAGTTAAAAGTTGATAGAGAAATTCAGTTCATCTTCAGGCTAGACTGGGGGGACTATTTATGTTGGCTGTCCGATTTTTTGTCTTTGCCGTGCTGATTGGTTTGGGGGGTGCAGCACTCAAGTCGCCATCTTTCGGCAGCGAGATGGAGGGCAATCTACCCGGAAAGGTCGCTGTTGGTGATCTCATTTCATACGCCTATCGCAAAAATCCTTCCATTGTGGCGGCCCGTGAGGGCTGGAAGGCCGTGGTGGAGGATTATCGTTTGACCACAGGTTATCCTGATCCGGAATTGAATCTGACATACTACCCCGAACCTATTGAAAGCCGTTTGGGCCCCTTAGACTGGAGTGCCAGTCTGAATCAGAAGATTCCGTTCCCCGGCAAATTGACCCAGGCTGGCAAGGTGGTGGAAGCAGAGGCCAGGGTTGCTCACATCAAATTAGACAGGACCGTTAAGGGCGTGATCGCATCTGTCCGGGTATCCTTTTATGAACTACTGTACATCCGTACGGCCAAAGAGGTGGCTGCACACAATCTCACGCTCCTGGAACACCTGCGAAAGGTGGGAGAAACGGCTTATGCCAAGGATCGGGCGGCCTTGATCGATATGGTCAAGGCCCAGTCCCAGTTCGGGCAGTTGCGTTATGACAGCATCCTGCTTGACGAATTGGAACTCACCGAAAAGACCCGATTGAACGGGTTATTGAACCGGCCCCCGGAGGCCGGGATCGGAAGGCTCGTAGCTGAAGGGTTTCAACCCCTCGTATTCGACTTGAAATCACTTTACAGGCTGGCAGAGACCAACCAGGATGAGATCCGCATAGCCCGGGCCCTTGTTGAAAAGGCGGGCGCCCAGGTGGATTTAGCCTGGTACGAAAACCTGCCTGATTTCAAGTTGGGGGTATTCTACACGGCCGTTGGAGAACCTGACGTGCCAGTGAGACCCAGTGACTCCGGAAGGGACTCGATCGGTGTCCAAGTTGGCATAACCATCCCTCTATGGTTTGAAAAAAACAGGGGTCGCATGGGCCGGGCCAAGGCTGAAATGCGAAGGGCCAAGGCCGTCCAAACCGCTTCGATCAATGAGATCAGGACCCAGGTCCACCAACTCTTCTTCCGCCTTGCAAACTCCCGCCGGCTCATAGAACTCTACAAAAACGACCTTTTGCCCCAGACAACACGATCCATGGAAATCGCAGAGACCTGGTATCGAGAGGGGGAATCCAGTTTTTCCGACTTTGTGGAAACCCAGGCGGTCTACTACAACTTCCAGCTCTCCCTTGCGAGGGCCAGGGCGGATTACGGAAAGTATCTGGCCCGACTGGAGCAGTTGGTTGGTCAAACCATCACAAAAACATCCGGCGCCAACAAGGAAAAAGCTAAGGGGAAATCGAATGATTAGAAGATACCTATTTCCATTTCTCTTGGTCCTTCTGGCTTTTGCCGTGGGCTGTTCGAACTATTCGCAGATGAGTAAGGACCTTGAGGAATACCGGCCCCCGGTATATACCGTTCCCAAGGCGGCTGAAGGGGAAGCGCGTGCCAGGCCTTCAGATGAGAGCGGGTTTGCTCTGGAAAAGAGGAAAATCAGCGAGGCAAAAGCGCTGTGGGAGAAGGCTTTGAAGGCGCCGCGCCGCGCTGAGACCTTTTTTCACCCCCCTTCCCATCTCTTGAAGTCGCTCAAGCCGGCCGTTACGGATCCGGGGGTTGCCGCGGCCGCCCTGGATCCCCGATTCTCCCTTGAAACCTTGGAAACCCTGGCTTTTCTCCGAAACCCAGGGATAAAGGCCGGTGAAAACAGAACTCGTGCCGCCATCGATACATACAGCCAGGTCCTGGCATTGGATGATATCCTTCGTAAGTATACGGCATTTACTGAAGGATTGATGACCGGGGTGGGGCCTTTGAAGGGAAAAGAGCCCATGAAGACAAAATTTCCCTTTCCGGGTATTTTGTCCCTGAAGGGGGAGATTGTGGGCCAGGAGATCAAGGCGGTTATGGAAGATCTGGAGATCGCCAGAAGGGAGGCGATCACGGAAGTACGAAAGGCCTACTGGGAGCTCCTTTTTGTTCGTAAAGCAGAAAAAATCGCCAAAGAAACCATCGGTCTCTTCAGGCATCTGGAGCAGGTGGCTACCATTCGTTACGAGACCGGGGGCACAAGCTACCAGGATGTGATCAAGGTGCGTATCCAGCGGGAAATCCTGGAAGAGGACCTGGACACCCTGCTGGAAAAGCAGCGAAATGTGGAAACAAAGATCCTTGAGATCCTCAATCTTCCGCCGGAAACCAAAATCGGCCTTCCCGAAAATCGTGAACCGCTGAGGATGGTGCCGCCCCTGGGGGCCCTATACAAACTGGCCTATGAGCGGAGACAGGAATTGAGGCGCATGCGGGCCCGGGTAGGCAAGATGGAACGACTCATTGAAATGGCTGAAACCATGATCATCCCCCCCTACACCCTGAATCTCTCTCTTTACGAGGATGAGGCCATAAATCAGGTGGGTTCTGTAGCGACGAAAGAAGGGTTTTCTGTCTCTACCCGGGCATCGACAGGGTCTGGGCTGCCAATAATGCCCTGGTACGGCATTGAAGATGCCTACCTTCGACAGACGCAGCAAGAGCTTAACGCCCTCAGGAGAGAGCTGGAAAAGGAGGAGGCCGGCACCATCACCCTTGTACGAAATGCGTGGTTCCGCCTGGATTTGGCAAAACGGGAGGAATCGCTTTACAGAAACACCATTTTGAAGCTTTCCAGGGCAGCCCTTGATGTCTCCACCCAAGGATATCAGGCGGGCAATCTATCCTTTGCCGACGTCATCTCCTCTTACACCTCATGGCTTGACGTTAACCTTGCCGCTGCGCGAGAAATGAGCGCCCTTGGCATCGCCCGTGCTCAACTGGAGAATGTGGTGGGGGCGCCGCTTCACCAAGAACGGAAGGAGGTTCCCAAATGAAGGCAGATGGACAGCGCAGGAAGTCCGGTTCCGTGGTGGTGATCGTGTCTCTGACCGCCGTGCTTACGCTCCTTTTGGCCGGAGGAACCGCCTATTTCATGGGCTACCTAAGGCCGCCTGAACACGAGCAGGGAGTCAAGAAAGGTCCCCGATCCGGGGAGCATCCTCAAGGTACAAAGGGGATGTCCTCCTCTGATATGAAAAAGGGGAAGATCCTTTACTGGCGGGCCCCCATGAACCCCACAGAGATCTATGACAACCCGGGGAAGAGCGCCATGGGCATGGACCTGGTGCCTGTCTATGAGGACGAGATGACCGGCCAGGAAGCGGTGAAGATTGACCCTGTGACCCAGCAAAACATGGGGATACGGCTCGACAAGGTCACGAAGGGTCCGCTGGTCCATACCATTCGCACCTACGGACACATTACACCTGATGAGACCTTGACGGCTCAGGTAAACCTCAAGATCAGCGGCTGGATAGAAAAGCTTTTTGTGGATTTTACGGGGAAATACGTTGAAAAGGGAGAACCTCTATTTGACCTGTATTCTCCGGAACTGGTGGCGGCCCAGGAAGAATATTTGGCGGCCCACAGGGCCCGCAAACAGATGCCCGGAGGGACAGGATGGGACCTGCTAAGCTCATCCAAGAGGAGGTTGCAATATTTTGACGTCCCTGAAAGTGAGATCGAGGCTATTGAAAGATCCGGAAAGGTGAAAAAGACGTTAATGATCCGTTCCCCCTTGAGCGGGTTTGTGATCGAGAGAAAGGCGGAAGAAGGCGCCTATATTAAAGCGGGGACCTCGGTTTTCCGGATTGCCGACCTTTCACGGATATGGGTCGATGCCCATATTTACGAGTACGAACTGTCCTGGATCGCAAAGGGCCAGCAGGCGGAGATGTCCCTGCCCTATCTGCCCGGCAGGATTTTTAAAGGCACGGTGGCCTATGTGTATCCGTACCTGCAGCCCAAGACAAGAGACTTGATCATCCGTCTCGTGTTCCAGAACCCGGAGATGGAGCTGAAACCGGAGATGTATGCCGACATCCGGATCAAAACGGTCTTGAAAGGCGAGGGATTGATGGTCCCTTCCGAGGCGGTGATCCGAACGGGGCTGCGAAACGTGGTCTTTGTCAGCATAGGCAAAGGAAAGTTCGTCCCGAGGGACGTGATCCTCGGTCCTTTTCTTGACCATGAACGGGTGCAGGTGTTGGGCGGGCTGGCGGCTGGAGAGTCTGTAGTTACCTCGGGGCAATTCCTCCTGGACTCCGAATCCAATCTCAAAGAGGCCGTCCGGAAGATGCTGGATGCCAAGGTACAGAAGGAACTCAAGAAGGAAGATGAGGACTTCTTTTCGGATATGGAATAACCCTGAGATTTGGGAATTCAGGCCCCGGTTAAATAAAAACAAAATCAGATTTAACGGGGTAAAGATTTGGGAATTGAG
>JAUWPC010000150.1 GCA_030611815.1 Desulfobacteraceae bacterium | reverse complement strand
CTTTCCGCACGCCGATTTCCCGGGTCCTCTCGGTTACGGTCACAAGCATAATGTTCATAATCCCAATACCGCCGACCAGCAATGAGATCCCTGCGATGCTCCCCAAAAGGACGGTAAAGGCCCGCTCAATGGCAAGACTTCTTTGGGCAATCTGAAGATTGACCTTGGTTTGGATGAGACGCGCCTGGGAGGATTCAAGGGTTACCTTGGCCTGGTTTACCTTCCGCTGCTCGTCCCCCGGTGATGATCACCGCGGCCAGGATCAGAAAAATGAAAAGTTTTTTCATAAAAACCTATTGGCGACATTTGCCTTTGCTGCTAAAAGCAAGACGCGGTTGTGATAATGACCGGATAAGGACATCAAGTAATATTATGCTCTTTGTGTTTTTCCGCAATAGCGGCAGCCAGGGTATCCAATGCCTTGAAGTCATCCTCCGAAGGGACGCCCTTGCAAAGGACCGGGTCTATTATTTCTACCTTGAGGTTGGGAATCATCCCCGCAAGGACCTCCACTGTCTTTCCTCCCCACCCGTAGGAACCGATAATGGAAAGAAACTTTACTTTGGGACGTAGTGCATTGGCCAAAAACGCGGCATACGCTGCGTAAGGGTGAGGTCCGGCCAGGATTGTGGGAGTTCCAATCACGATTGTAGCCGCGTCAATCAGGGCCATTGCGAGTTTCCCTATATCAGTGTCAACCAGGTTGAACTGTTCTACCCCGACTCCTTTCTCCACAAGGGCCGAAACAAAACGATCGACCATCTGCCTTGTGCTTTCATGCATGGACACATACGGGAGAACTACTCTGTTTCGGAGCGGGCCAAGGACCCAATCACGGTAGGCATCAATAATGAATGATGCTTGAGGATATATCTGCCCATGACTGGGGGCTATCATTTCTATCTCGTAGGATGCCAGTTTTTCAAGGTCCTTCTGGATCACGCTTCGAAAGGGCATCATGATCTCGGCAAAATAGCGTTTCGCTGCCTCATAAACACGCCCTTCATCAGTGACGTAGAGATCGGTTGTAGCGATATGGGAGCCGAAAAAATCACAACTAAAAAGAATCTTATCCTCTTCTAAGTAGGTCACCATGGTCTCGGGCCAATGGACCCACGGCGTATAAATAAATTTCAAAGTCTTGTCTCCCAGAGACAAGGTCTCGCCGTCTTCGACCGTTTTGAAAGATTCTTCAGGTACCTGCAAAAGATCCATCAGCATCCCTTTTGCCTTGGGGCTTGATACCAGTTTCGCGTCAGGGAATTTTTCAAGAACCAGCGGGATTGTCCCGGAGTGGTCCTGTTCCGCGTGGTGGGAGATGACGTAATCGAGCTGGGAGACCCCTTCAAGCTGGGAGAGCAGTTCATGGGCCATGGGCGGATCAACAGAGTCCAGCAGTGCGGTCTTCTCGCTCCCTTTGATGAGATATGCGTTATAACTTGTTCCGTCCGGGAGAGGAATAAGGGCGTCAAACAGACGCCTGTCCCAATCCACGGAACCCATCCAGTAGATGTTGTCTTTGATTTTTCTCGGTTTCATGGAAGCACCTCCTCTATTATACATAAATTTTTGTTGTGTTCCCGTTATTAGGGATCTGTCTCAATTCATGTTTTCTGCAAATTATTACCACTATACCTGGCAGAGTACAAACAATTTGTTGAAAATGCACAACGGCCTGCACCAAAAGATGAAAAAAAGACCGGTGTACAGGTTTGACAAAACAATCCAGGGAGTTACGACACTTTTCGGATTGCCGGCTGATAACGGGAGGGGATTCACATAACTGTAATTTGGTTTTTTTCTTCATTGATGAGGAATTTGACGTCTAAAAACTTTTCGCAAACGTAAATATTGGATCGGATGTGTCCGGTGATTTTATCTGTCTTAATTTCCCCACCGACAAGGGCCAGCAGTGGTATCAGGTTGTCTGCGAGATGGGAGTCCACAATCGCTTCGGAATTTAAAACTTCCATTAGTTTTTTGGCGGCCTTTGCACCAACCTTTTCTGCCTTTAATCCTCTTTCACCTAAGGCATCCGCTCCCATGAAAACCTTTCCCTGCTTGTTGATCGTCCACAGGGTTATCACTGTACCGGCCGAGGCAGCAGGTTGGTATTCATTCTTTATTTTTAATGGGTAGAGTGCCCGTAGTCCCTGCGTAGCGCCTTCGGCCTGACGTTCAGCAACCTTAGCATTTTTCAATTGATCGGACGCCACTGATATCCCCTCAATTCTTTCCAACCGGGACTTGTCTGAGAGATGGATTCCAGGAATTTTGCTCCGCAAATGAGTACAAAAATCACCTACACTTCTGTGATCCTTCAGGCAGTACCTGGGCTTTATGGTCAGGCGAATAAATCCCTGGCCCTTAGGGTAAAACCCTCTTTTCATGTCGTTTAATTCGATCGAAACAAATTTCCTGAAGAATGGAAGGATAACGTGGGAGAAATAATCTATAGGGATGCTCCACCTGGTGTCTGTGCCGCCTTTTATATGGAGAATAACTTGACCATCTGCGAACATGCAAGGCAGCAGGAGTGACTGAAGCAAAAGCGTGATTGAGCCTGCCGTGCCGATATCCAGTGACAAGGTTCCAGGTGTTATTTCTCCAGGAGCAAATTCGATGGCAGATGAACCCGGCGCAGCTCCTTTCACCTGAGCCTTAGCGAGCTTTATTAGCGCATCAATACAACTCAGATGCTGGGCTTTGAGTCCAGGCTTAGGGCGATTATGCCTGATTTTATCTGCTGTGAAAGGCTTGCGGGACAGGGTAGAAAGCGCTAAGGCTGTTCTCAGAATCTGACCGCCCCCTTCCATGCAGGAGCCATCTATGTGTATCATTGTTTGTAACCAATTTCGTGAAACGGATCGGGTCTACTCTTGACTTCTGCTGAAAATTTATAAGAGTCAAGAGCAGACTCCAATACCATTACCATAGATGCGGTGTGATGGGTGCATTGGTTAAGGTGCCAAATTGGAACCTTAAAGAATCATTCTCTTCTTTAGTTAGTTCAAACATGAAATCCGGCGGAAAACGATCAATGTTCCTCCGAACTGCTCGTTTTAGTTGTTTTGTTTCTACCCCATAAAGTTCTGCAAGGTCTCGATCTAACAGAATTTATTCACCACGTAGAAAAATAATTTTACGGACAATTGATTCAATGGGAACAATTTTTGTCATATTATCTCCGGTACGTTATAAATGTTCGCAAAACCCTATTATAGCCTCCACAATTTTTAGCCTTTTTCTTCCCTCGGGATTTTCCCACATTGGAAAGCATCGCAACACCTTACTCGGCAAAAACATGAATTGCGAGCATGCGTGATTTCTGAACATATCACAATTTGTGATATGTTTCGAATATCCTCCCGATAAAGATTGATGCATTTTTGACTTTTTACGAGACTATCAAGATATTATGATCTTCGGTCAGGCGATGGTTAGGGCTCAACAAAAAATAACTTAGCAGAATTGGCGCCCAGATTCATGTTAGATTCGAAGTCTTCGCTTACCTGTTTGATCTCAAACCACAAAAGCTGATGGAATAGCAGGCCATTTTGATGTTTTCGGAGTCTTCGCTTACCTGTGGTTTGAGATCGGACGAAGATGACGTGGAGACGGGATGCAAAAATGTAAAGTTATTTTTTTGTTGAGCCCTTAGTTGTCGCTCATGAGAAAGGCCACCATCTCTTCCAGGCCGTCGATGGTCAGCTCGAACATGGGAAATATCTCGCGGATCGCATTGATGCTTCGGGTATAGGGCCATTCAGCAGACATCTTGGGATTCAGCCACACGGAATGCCGAAAGGTATCGGCTATGAACCGGAGCCTCTCATAGCTCGCCATCGTTGATCTCTCTTCGATATGGATCGACCCGTCCGTCGACATCAGTTCATAGGGGGCCATGCTTGCATCGCCGACGATGATAAACCGGGTCTCCGGATCACGACGGGCCAGGTCGCTAACCGGATGTGGTTTCTTAAACCTGGGAGGGTCTTCCCAGATATTGTCATAGATTGTATTGTGGAAAAAGAACGTTTTCAGTTCCTTGAACTGGGAACGCGCATAATTAAAAATGGTCTGCACCATCTCGATGTACGGCTCCATGGACCAACCGCCATTGTCTATGGCTAAGATCACCTTCAGGCGGTCTTTCACGCTCCTGTCGAACACGATCTCTATCTCCCCGGCGTTTTTCATGGTCTGGTAGATCGTTTTATCGATATTAATCACGTCTTTGGGCCCTGTGGGTACCATGTTCCTCAATCTTTTCAGGGCCTCTCCAATCTGCGCCTGTGTGAGCGGGCCTTCCTGAGAGTAATCGCGGTATCTCCTGTCCATGGCCACCTTTACCGCAGATTTGTTTCTGGAAACGCCTCCGACCCTCATTCCGCCCGGATGATAGCCCGAATGTCCCACTGGGGAGGTGCCGCCGGTGCCGATCCACTTAGCCCCGCCATGATGTTCCCCTGTCTGCTCTTTCAACCGGTCAAGAAAGTACTGGAGCAGTTCTTCGGGGCTCAGTTTGTTGAGGGACTCTTCATCAATCCCCAATGCATCGGCCACGCTCTTGGGGTCTTTCAGCCACTCATCCAACATGGCCTGTGCCACCTGGGATAACTCGAATTCTTCAGGCTCTTTCAGCTCGGCCCCTTCAAAACGGTGCGCAAACACCTGGTCATACAGGTCGAAGTACCTCTCGCTCTTGACTAAGATCGACCTGGCCGCAGTATAGAAATCATCAATAGACGTGATCAGTCCCATGCCCAGCGCCTTTTGAAGACGCAGAAAAGATGTGGGTGACACAGGGATCCCCACTTGTCTTAACAGATAAAAAAAGCTGGTAAACATGATGTCCTCCGAGGCGCATAGGGCAAAGCGCATGGCGCATAGGCTTACTCTTTGCGCTTTTCGCTATGCGCTTTGCGCTAACTCATATCCTCATTCGCGCGGCGGCGTTTCGTGCAATCGCATAATCCGGGCTCTTTTTAAACAGAACGCCTAAATAAGGGAGATCTCCCTTGATAAGATGCTTCACGTTGAAATCGGGGTCCGCCTGCAGGGCGCGAATCCAGTTGATCAGTTCTCTTGTGGCAGGCTTTTTCTCAATCCCTCTGAAATCCCTCATCTTATAAAAGGCCCGGATCGAACTATCCAAGAGGTCTTTGCTTATATCAGGGAAATGAACCATGAGAATTTCTCGCATCATATCAGTCTCGGGGAAGGCAATGTGATGGAAGTTGCATCGGCCCAGAAAGGGATCGGACAGGTCTTTTTTGGCGTTGGATGTGATAATAATGACCGGCCTCTTTTTGGCCTTTTTGGTCTTGTCAATTTCAATGATATCAAATTCCATCTGATCTAAGACGTCCAACATGTCGTCCTGAAAATCGGTGTCTGCCTTGTCGATTTCGTCGATCAGGAGGATCACTCTTTCTTCCGAAACAAAAGACTGGCCTATCTTGCCCATCTTGATATATTCCTCGATATTGCTGACATCCCTTTTGGAGTCCCCGAAACGGCTGTCGTTCAGCCGCGTAAGGGTATCATACTGGTAAAGGGCCTCCACAAGCTTCATGCTCGATTTGACATTCAAGACGATCAGCTTCATTTTCAAGGCCTCTGCAATTGCGTGAGCTAACATGGTCTTGCCGGTCCCTGGCTCTCCTTTAAGAAGGAGGGGCATTTCCAGGGCCATGGTGATATTTACAATCTTGGCCAATTCTTCATCCAGGACATATTTGGATGCGCCGGTAAATTTCCTATTTGTGCTGCTCTCTGAGTACATACTTCTGCTCCTTGCAAAAAATGGGATTTTGTTATAGATGTTATTAAACATAGACTTCCGCGGCCTGAACAATTAACCCGATAATATAAGCATCTTTGCGGACGGGTCAACATTATATACAGTATTTTGGGTTCTGGATTTTGGATTTTGGAGCTATCTGTTTTTCCCACTCAGCCACTCGACTACTCGACCACTCGACGATCACAGGAAGGAACTGCCATGCCTTTGGCCTTTAAATCCATCAGCCACGGCACTATTGCTTTTGGTTTTTTTAATATTGACTCCGACATGCTTCTTCTCGATCGCTATTTCTTCTTTGCCACAGAATTTTGCAGTCATCTAATAGAAATAGCTGAAAAAAACCCGCAGGGACCTTTCGAGACATCGTGGGAGGTTTACAACATTTCAGATCCGGAAGATATCGGAGACCTTATGGGGGCGATCCATGGAATTCATTATACCGGCTTCATAGGTGAGGTATACCGCAGGTTTCCATTCCCGGAAAGGCCCGAGGACTTCAAGCAGACGCCTGAAGGAGCGAGGACCCGGGACGAACTTGTGGAGATTATTAAAAAATTTGCAAGATCGTTTGAGATCACGTTTATCATTGGCGAGGAAACAGAAGAGGTCTCAATCGGTCCTTACAGATTTACCAGAACCGGGTTTCAGGAACTGATCAAATACGTCTGGCAGGGCGGATATCCGCGCTGGAAAGATGAGATAAGACCCGATTACGTGGTTGCCATGAAGGATAAGATCGGCCTTAGCTCGTGTAGGATATTCAGTGGTCTGGAACTACTTAGTGCCTGAACGAAAACTGTCTTTTTCGTCTCCCGCCTCGGCGGGACGTCAGCCTCATCAGGCACTCAGTCATCTGAGTGCCTGATCGTCTTCCTTGATCTGAACAAAAAATCCTAGTTTTCGTTCGGACACTATTTACCGGACAAATGCCTCCACATGGCCTCTGCCGCTTTCTTGCCCATGTCTTCACCCCTCTCTTCCATCGGCAGATCGGGCCTGCTCCCCCTGAGCCGGGCAATTCTTTCATCGAGAGGTGGATGGGTTGAGAAGAGGTTCATCATGCTTTTGCCTGAGAGGGGGTTTATAATAAACATGTGGGCAGTGGACGGATTGGCCTTCATGGGGAGCCGCTTGGATGAGGCCCCTAATTTCTCAAGGGCGTTTGCCAGGCCTTCGGGATTGCCTGCGAGCTGTGCCCCCGTGGCATCGGCCACGTATTCCCTTGATCTGGAGATGGCCATCTGAATAAGCATGGCCGCGATCGGCGCAAGTATTGACATGGCAATCAGACCGATTATGCCAAGACCGCCCCCCCCTTCTTCGTCGTTTGATCCTCCCCCAAAAAAGGCTGTCCAGCGGGCCATGGTAGCTAAGATCATAATGGCGCCAGCCATGGTTGCGGCAATGGAACCGATCAGGATGTCCCTGTTCTTTATGTGAGACATCTCATGGGCAAGGACCCCGGTGGCCTCTTCATCATTCATCGATTTGAGCAGCCCCTCGGTAACTGCGATTACTGCATGTTCCGGGTTTCTCCCCGTTGCAAAGGCATTAGGGGACTCCTCAGGGATGATATAGACGCGAGGCATTGGCAGACCTGCGTTGTGGGCCAGTTGGCTAACCGCGTTATACAACCCTGGAAAATCGTTGGGCCCGACCTCTTTGGCACGGTACATCTTGAGCACGATCTTGTCGGAATACCAGTAACTAAAAAAATTCATGCCCATGGCCAGAATGAAGGCCATTATCATACCCTGTTTTCCGCCAAAAAGGCCTCCAATCCAGACGATGAGGGCCGTCATTGCGCCCAACAAAAGGGTTGTCTTAAACCAGTTCCCCATAAGCATTACCTCCTTCAAATCCACCCCCGAAGATAATGATCGGGGACCGTTAGTCAAGAGAGTGGGTCGGAATCGAAACCCCTGGGTATCAAAATATGTCCAAGAAAAAGGTAGCCGTTCACGGGTTCAGAGGTTAAGGGATGAGATAGCTTCCCTATTTCTGAATCTTAATCATAATCCTAATCTTACTCAACACGATTATGATTAAGATTATGATACGCCCGTAAAAAGTCCTTTTTACGGGCAATTCTGAACCTGTAAACGTTTACAAAAAAAGAAAGGGCCGGTAATTTCCAACCGGCCCTAACTTATTGAAATCATCTGGTAGGCACGCAGGGATTTGAACCCTGGACCCCTACCGTGTCAGGGTAGTGCTCTCCCCCTGAGC
>JAUWPC010000147.1 GCA_030611815.1 Desulfobacteraceae bacterium | reverse complement strand
CCTTTCAGGACAAGATCGACCGGGGTTTTTCCTCTGGCGGCCAAGATCCTTTTTTTCAAGGCATTGACCCTATCATCCATAGCATTCCTACTCAAGTTTCGCACCCCATAATTAGAAATGTAGGGTCGGTTCTAACTTCGGCCACTTGATCGAATTATTCGAGAGTACGTTCTAAAATTCATAATCATACTCGTAATTATAATCATATTCTTTTACAGTCTATTTTAGGGATGTTCGATTATGATTACGATTATGAGTAAGAAAATAATCTGATTTCAATACGGGGCTAAACACTAAACACGAAATACAAAACACTCTTGTGAAAAGATCTATTTTTTGCGAAACCATCAATTTTCGATTCTTAACGTGTCACCTTTCCAATAACAAACCATTCTTCAGTCAAATTTGATGTGGTATCAACAAGAAGATGAACGATATTCAAGTCAGGATAAAGACCTTTAAGATCTTCCAGGTCCACTGGTTCAAATTTCTTCACGTTGTTCGTATATGCCTGCTCTGTCAGGGCGTTGGACTCGTAATTCTCTTTAGTTCGTTTGGAGATACGCCTGAGGGATACCTCCTTGGGGCATTGCGTCTGCTGGATGACTAACTTCATCCCATGTTTGGCTGCTACCTCGGCAGCGCGTCTCCTCAGAGCCTGGGTTACGAATGTGGCGTCTAAGATAATGCCCTCCCCTTCTGCCGCTGATTCATCGGCCATCCTGAACATCTCGTCATAAACAAGCGTCCTTTTTTTCATGCTGGAAGCTACCTTCTCATCGAAGATGTCCTCATTCTTAAGCACCTCAAGACGGATCAGATCCGACCTTAGAATCCTGTAGCCTTTTATATCGGCGATTACTTCTGTGGTCTCTGTCTTGTAAGATGCAGGGAGTCCACAGGCTATCAGGACGGTCTTGGCCCCCAACTCTCTTTTTATGAAATCAACAAAAGCTTCCCTCATAATAACACTCCTCTGGTCAGCAATTCAGAAATTGCGAAAATCCCTGAATTCCTCAATCCCTTAATTCCCAAATTCTTCTATATACGAGTATGCAAGCTGAAAGTATTTCTTGGCGATATGAACAGCCTCCTCCTTTTTTTTCGCATCGATTGATTCATCATCCAACTGAAACCCGTTTACCTTCCCTCTAACAAAGGCCCGGTAGACCTTATAGAAGGTGAGCAAAAGGTCCACATCTCCTTCTTGTGCAAGCGCCTTGTAGTCCTCCCACAAGATCTTGGCAAGGCGTTCTCCCCCATGGTATTCCAGGTCCATTAGAAGGAAGGCGATATCTGCAATCGTATCACTGTAGCGAAACCGGTCGTTAAATTCAATACAGTCAAAAACAGGGAGATCTTCTGTGAGGCATATATGTTCCATGTGAAGATCGCCATGGCAATCCCTGATCTTCCCTCCTTTTATCCTCTCGAGGAAAAGATCCCTGTTAACAATGTAGAAATCGCCTGTCCATCTCCTTATCGACTGGAAATGCTCTTCTGAAATGGTTATCCCGACATACTTCTCAACCTGCTCGAAATTTTCATCTGTATTGACTTTAAACCTTTCAGGTTCACCAAATTCATCTATCTTGGCGGTCCTTAAGGCGCCCGAGTGAAATTCGGCAAGGACCTCGGCAATCCTTTTCAAGTGGTTTTGGGTGATCGCATCTCTTGCAAAGAGCGATTTCATCAGCTTCTCATTCGGAATCCTTTTCATCCTGACAGCGTATTCCACTGCCTCCCCAGAAGTTCCTCTCAAGGTGTATTTTCCCTCGTCCATCGTGACAGGGAGTACGTCTAAGTAAAGCCCCTTGCTGAGTCTCCTGTTGAGCTCTACCTCCCGGTGGCAATAATATTCTCTTTTTTCAAGGGTAGAGAAGTCTAAGAACCCAAAATCAACAGGCTTTTTGACCTTATAAACAAACTCATCTGCGACAAATACAATGGAGATATGGGTCTGAACTACGGTTACGCCCCCTGTTTTATCAGGAAGGGCCACAGGATTCTGAAGATCTTCAATAATATTTCTCATTGCTGGTTTTTATCCTCTTTCATATTAAACTGTCCAGCCACATATGAAGGCACATGAACTGTGCCCATGATAACGGCGGGGTCCTGATGACAGTCAGACCCACCCGTTACCATCAGTCCTTCCTCTTTAGCGAAGGTGAGATAGGCCGAAACAGCCTCAGGCGTATGCCTTGGATGCCAGCACTCTATGCCGTCCAGGAAAGGGAGCATGGTTTCTTTGATGATGCGGCACTGCTCCTCAATAGATGGAGTCAGGGAGACCAAGGAAGTTCCGTTGGGGTCATTGCCGTGCGCGAGCATCAATTTTCCCCCTGCCCCCCGGATCAAGGTTGATGCTTCTTCAAGGGAGAGAGGCATTTTGGGCACATTGCACTTTACCAAGTATCTGTCAAAGGCCTCCTGCCTGGTATTAACCATTCCCCTTTTTACCATATAGTTGGCAATATGCGGCCTCCCAAAGGCGCCGTCAACGGTCTCTTCTATGGCCTCAAGGTCTTTATGGGTGAATGGATCTAAATGTTCAATCCTGAGTTCCCTGTTTATTTTTTCAAGGATTTCTTCAGCACGAAGTCGGCGGTGCTCCTTTAGCTTCCTTATTTTTCGGGTAAGTGGCGGGTCGTGGGTGTCATATTGATAACCTAAGAGATCGAGTGATACCGGCTTGCCATCTTTATATCGGGGATGTGAAAAAGAGATGTTTAATTCTACCCCTGAAAGGTAGCGGATTCCATATTGGGAAGCCAATATCTCTGCCGGTTCCTGACAATCAATATTGTCATGATCCGTTATGGAAATCAGCCCTATGTTTCTTGAATGGGCTTCCTCAAATATCTTAGCCAAGGTTAACTTGCCGTCAGAGCAGTCCTTAGAGTGAATATGCAGATCAATTTTCATAGTTTACGCAGGATGTCCTCGCCCACCCCTTATTATTGTCTCAATTTTGACGTATACTTAGTGTCCGAACGAAAACTAGGATTTTTTGTTCAGATCAAGGAAGACGAAAATTTTAACCGCAGGAATACATTGAGTATTTCGAGGATTAAAATTTGAGTCTGACGCAGATATGGGCGAAAAAGACAGTTTTCGTTCAGACACTACTTATATTAGAGTGTAGAGGCAGGTCAAGGTCAAAAGAAGAGACAGCGGGAATAAAGAGGAGATTGAATTGTAATCCTGAAAGGGGATAAAAACTGGGCCGATGATTCAATAATCCAACAGCCCAGCTTACACGTTGTCTGTTTCCCTAACTGCTTCGTTTTTGTAGTATTGATAATACTCAAAAACCCTGTTTACGTAATACTGGGTAGCCTTTATGGGGGGGATCCCTCGATGTCGCCTTACCTTGCTGCTTCCAGCGTTATAGGCCGCTAAGGCGAATTTGAGGTTGTCGTCGAACTCATCTAAAAGTTGCTTGAGGTATTTAACACCACCGTTAACATTATGCTCCGGGTTGAAGCTGTCCTCTACACCTAATGAGCGTGCGGTTCTGGGCATCAACTGCATAAGCCCTTCTGCACCCTGCCTGGAAACAGCCTGGGGGTTGTACCCGGATTCAGCCATAATGATCGCCTTGACAAGGGCTGGATCCACATCGTACCGGCTTGCGGCCTTAACGATAATAGGGTGAAACAACTCGGATTTTTTTCCTAACGCCGGCGAGACCACGACATCCGCACTCCTATCGGGAGCGGAACGGGACGTTAACGCCTCAACCTTCTTAGGGGTAGAATCAAGTTTTATTTCATTAGTAGGAATGCTACTATATTTCGCCTCAGGGGATACCCTCTTCTCCCCCACCTGCTCGTTTGAGGGCTGATGTTCAATGTTTTCCCTTGCAAAGGTGCTGAATGCATAAACAACGATAAATGCAAAGGTGAGGGTTAAGCAGATTATTTTAACTGAAAACAGACTTGTGAATGAATCTTCGTCCATGATTTAGCTCCTAATATATAAAGTTCGGAGAACTTAGTTATCGATTAGATGTTTGTCAAGCAACTTCTTGGATTACCCTATCTCAATCTCAGCAAGAAAGTGTGATTTTGGTATAAGCATTTTCTGTGCCAAAAGACGCCAAATTAAAAACTCTTTGATTTTATTGGGAACTTTCGATCAAGAAAAAGATGGCAATGAAAGGTTCGGTGTGGCATTTACTACCCTTATTGTGCCGTTAAAGCCATGAAGGGATTATAGGTTCTTTTGCAATTCGTTGACTTTTAGGCGCTGCTGGCCTAAACAGAGCGATGGTTAAATAGTTGAGTGGTTGAGTTGTAAGGTAGGTCCCATCAACAACTCGACAATTTAATCCCGCCGATGATATTGCCATATGGCACAAATATAGGCGGAACTTAACGAGGTCTGAAAAAGGGGGCCATTGATGCTTGAGAAAATAAGAGAGACTGCGGATTTTTTGAAGTCAAGGCTAAACGATTCCCCCACAATAGGGATGATTACTGGAACTGGTCTTGGGGCCCTCACAGAAAGGATCAGCGCTGACTTCCGCTTACCCTATGAAGAAATACCCAATTTTCCGAGTTCAACCGTTGAAGGACACAAAGGGATGTTAGCGGCTGGCAAACTGGCGGGTAAATCGCTAATCGCCATGGAAGGACGTTTTCATCTCTACGAGGGTTATTCGCCTCAGGAGGTCACGTTCCCTGTGAGAGTAATGGCAGAGCTGGGGATAAAATATCTTTTGATGTCAAGCGCGGCTGGTGGTCTGAATCCCCAGTTTGAAAGAGGAGATTTCATGATTATGACAGACCATATTAACCTAAAAGGAGTTAATCCCTTGAGAGGGCCTAACTTAGGCGAATCAGCCCCCCGTTTCCCTGACATGACCCAGGTATATTCCCCTGATTTAGTCAGGATCGCAAAGGAAAAAGCGATCGAATTAGGGGTCCTGATCAGACAAGGCGTCTATGTTGGTGTTTTGGGTCCTTCTCTCGAAACACCGGCAGAAACACGTTTTTTAAGGATGATAGGCGCTGATGCAGTTGGGATGTCCACTGTTTCACAGGCCATTGTAGGCGTTCATTGCGGCCTCGAAATCTTAGCCATTGTCGTCATCACCAACTTGAATCTGCCAGACTGCATGGGAAAGACTTCCATTGAAGATGTAATCGATGTATCCCGGCAGGCAGGTCCGGTCCTCTCGGATCTATGGGAACGAATTATTGGAAACCTTCCCGATATATAAACGGTGTAACCGTTTACGGGTTCAAGGGTTAAGTGATGAGATAGCTTTCTTTGTTCTTAATCATAATCTTACTCAATACGATTATGATTATGATTATGAATCCAAATAGACCGGATACCCCCTTATCAGGATGTCATCCCCAAATCGCCTGACTTTGATCTCTTTCAAGATCACACATTCATCCATTCTTTTGGCGCCAGGACCGGCGGCCATCGGAATGCCGTCATCTCCCCCAAGGAGCTTTGGCGCCTTGAAGATATAGAACTTGTCGATAAGCCTCTCCCGGAGCATGCTCCCTGTGATGGACGCGCCCCCTTCCACCAGCAGACTCGTAATGGACATCTCTCCTAATTTGGACATCAAGGCAGCCAAGTCTATCTTACCGGCCCTGGTAGGGCATACAAGCGTAGATACACCCTTAGCTCGAAATCTCTCATAATCTTCTAACCCTGCATCTTCACATGTTACAATCAGGGTGCCAGCCGGGGAATCATGAGTTATGACCTTTGCATTGACAGGGGTCCTGAGGTGTGTGTCAACGATAATTCGCAGGGGATCTCTTCCCTTTTCCTTTGGGAGGCGGGCAGTCAAAGAGGGGTCATCCGCAAGGACCGTTCCAATCCCCACCATCACAGCATCTACCCTGTCTCTTAATCGGTGAACAAACTGCCTCGATTTATCGTTTGTAATCCATTGGGAGTGGCCGGAGGATGTAGCAATCCATCCATCCATGGTCAATGCCGACTTGGCGATTACAAAGGGTCGGCCCAATGCGACAAACTTCAAGAAGTCCTCGTTGAGCCTGCGACATTCGGTTTCCAGGACATTGGCAACAACTTCTATGCCATGCTCCTTTAAGAATTCACAGCCACCCCCTGCAACCATCGGGTTGGGATCTTTCATGCCGATTACCACTCTCTTGATCCCGCTCTTTAGAATGGCCTGGGTGCAGGGAGGTGTTCTTCCAAGATGATTGCAGGGTTCTAATGTCACATAGAGGCTGTCGCCAGGAGAGGTTTTTTCTAATCTGTTCAAGGCCTCAGCCTCTGCATGTGGGAGCCCTGCCCTTCTGTGATAGCCCCTTGCGACGACCTCTCCCCTTCTGACAATCACCGCCCCAACAGCAGGGTTGGGCGACGTTCGGCCCAGACCTTTTCGTGCCTCTCGCAAAGCCTGCTTCATGAATTTAACATCGATGTCATTCAATCCGTTTCCTAATTATCCTCCTTTTCTTGCCTGGCCTTAAGTATTTCTTCCAATTCTGACATGAACTCATTGATATCCTTGAATTGTCTATATACAGATGCGAATCGGACATAGGCCACTTCGTCCCATTCTTTTAGTTTATTTATGACCCTTTCCCCGATCTCTGAGCTGCCTATCTCCTTTTTACCTAAATCCTGGAAATAGGACTCAAGGGAGTCTGCAAATTCTTCTATTCTGGCCTCGCTGACCGGGAGCTTCTGGCACGCATTGCGAATTCCGCCTATGATCTTGTCTCGACTGAATGGCTCACGCCTCCCATCTTTTTTTACCACCATCGGAAGAATATCTTCCAGTTTTTCGTAGGTGGTGAATCTTCTCCCGCACCCAAGGCACTCCCGTCTCCGTCTAATAGTCCTCGCATCCTTGCTTAGCCTGGAATCAATCACCTTGTTGTCAATCTTGGTGCAATACGGACATATCATAGGGTAAACCTCACAATCTGGATACCTGCCTCAGCCAACATTTCATCAGCTAAAGGATCATCGTAACCATCGATATAGAAAACATTTTTAATACCTGCATTTATAAGCATTTTTGTGCATATGACGCAGGGCTTGTTTGTGCAATACAGTGTTGATCCTCCAATAGGGATACCGTGATAGGCTGCCTGGATAATGGCGTTTTGCTCTGCGTGCAGTCCCCTGCAGAGTTCATGCCTCGTGCCAGAAGGAATAGAAGAATTCTCTCGGAGACAACCGACTTCTTCACAGTGTTTGAGCCCTGCGGGCGCTCCGTTATAACCGGTAGCCAAAATTCTTTTTTCCTTCACTAAAACAGCACCCACGTGACGCCGTAAGCATGTGGATCTATTGGCCACCAGCTCGGTTATAGAGGTAAAGTATTCGTTCCAGGAAGGTCTGGGCATTAGAAGTGCCTAAAGTTTAAAGTGCCTAAAGTGGGTATTATCGAAGATTATTTTCTTACTCATAATCTTAATCGTAATCATAATCATAATCGACCAGCCCTAAAATAGACCGTAAAAGAGTATGATTATGAACTTTCTAACGTACTTTCGAATAATTGGATCAAGTAGCCGAGGTTAGAACCGGCCCCTAAATGTCTAATTTTGGAATGCGAAACTTGAGACTATATTTATGAAAAATCGTATACCAATCTTGATGAACTCGTAAAAAGTCAGAAGGCACCCGTTATTGTCATTCCCGTGAAAACGGGAATCCAGGAAAATCAACTGCTTATGGACTCCCGTTTTCGCGGGAGTGACGGCCTTGGAGACTTTTTACGAGACCATCACTATTGATGATTGAAAAACGTGGAACCTGAAACCCGCAACCCGTAACTCGCAACTGAACATTGAGGTCAATCGACAATCGACAATCATAAATCATCAATCCAAACGCCAACCCTTATCCCCGGGTTTCATGGTGTACGTGATACCTTGGCTCAGGGGAGAGTCGGGATCCGGGAAATCTGGATCGCAACAGGGAAAAAACCGGGCAGGATAAGAGATATCCTCCGGATTGCGAAAGAACATGATATCCCCGTCTCTTACAAGGAGGCGTCTGAGCTTTCCAGGCTTGTCCCTGATGGGGCCCACCAGGGGATTGTCGCTGTGGCAGAAGACTTTGCCTACGCTGATCTGGACCACATCATCGAGGCATCTCTTCAAGAGAGGGGACATG
>JAUWPC010000051.1 GCA_030611815.1 Desulfobacteraceae bacterium | reverse complement strand
TCTGAGCTTCTTCCAAAATATCCTTTTTTTGCAATATAAAAAGGCCAAACTGATGCGCCATGAAGAATTCACATTTGATGAGGTCCGGTACTAACATCAATTGTCGAGTTTTGTGCTTGTATGGCTGCATATTCCATCAATTTTAGTGAATTCTAATGCAACATCGGGGTTAATCAAGGGCGTTTCCAACCATCCTGCATAAATACGTTTTTTTGCATCACGAAAAATATTTTTTGATCAGTTGAAATCAAAAATAAGGAGATAAACTATGGCCATCATTTTCATACCCGGGATAAAGGGAAGTAAATTGATCAATGTCTACCCAACCGATTTCGAGGTCAGATGGAGCCTCGAGGATATGGTTGTCGGTGATATTTTCGAAAACCCCATCGATTTTGAATTGAAGAAGGGGATATATGACAAAGAAGATTTTATGTTGTTTAAGGAGTGGGAGCTTATCAACTATGCCTACGAAAAAATGATAAGGCATATCCGCAAAGAAGTTGATCCACATCTTTACTCATTTCCTTATGACTGGAGAAAGCCTTTAGAACTTGGCGCCAAACGCCTGGTTGAATTCATTGATTATATCAAAGGAAAACTGAATAAAGATAATCAGGAGCCACGAATCAATTTTATTACTCACAGTATGGGAGGGCTTTTGTTGAGAAGTGCCCTTGAACTTAGGGGTCCTGGCGCGTTTGACGACATTGATAGAATTGCCTTTATCGCACCACCTTTTAGAGGATCCTGCGATATCCCATTGAATCTGATCGCCGGGGAAAAGAACGGGTGGTTTAGCGATGAAGAAGCTTTTCGAAAGCTTGCGCGATCATTCCCCGCTGTATATCAATTAATTCCTTCTTTTGAAAATGCCGCTGTTTCTTCAACTTCCGGTAACAACCTGGATCTTTTTGATGTGAATAACTGGCAGGAAAATGTCGCCAATAGTAATGATTTCCATCCTGATTTACTGATCAATGCTGAAAAATTTATCCGTAATGCAAGCGCGCAACACGGCGGGCAAAGCAACGCCCCGATGGCATCGGATAATAAGTTGAGGGCCAACGCGAACAAAATCCTCATTTTGCTGGGTGTCGGCCACAAAACCGTAAAGCAAATTCCGGTTATCCAAAATAATCAAAATAATAGAAACTGGTTCGATTTTAATAATTCACTCACGGACACTTACGGAGACGGTCGAGTTCTCCTTAAAAGTGCGGCGATTAGGGGTATTTCGCTCGCGGCTTATAAAGGAACCAATGAACACGGAACTGTTTGTCGCGACCATATCATCATAAAGTCCGTAGAAGTCTGGCTAAAAAGAAATAAGCTTTACAAAATGACGCCGCGGACGCCCCGTAATTCGGTTAACAGACCGGGGAAAAATTTCTTTGATGTATGGGACGGAAACGCCTCCGAAGCATCCTTTAATAAGCACATCGTCGGTTGACAAATTTCTGATGCCATATGGCTGTGCATGTAAAGGGGGCTGGCCGAGAGGAATCCTTTATGAAATAAGGTTGTCCTGGTCCGACCTGGACTGACAAATGACATTGACCCGTAATCGCAAGGAGGGGTGCACATGGAAGTTGACAAAGTCATTATCACCAACATGCGTGCTTTGAGGGAAAAATATGGAGCCGCAATGCCCCGCATTGAGAAGGCCGTGAAGCGTCTCATTGCCGCTGACAAGAAACGAGGGTTCAAAACCAAACTCTTGGCCATAGACTCGCGTCGCGACATGAAGGCTGTTCAGGGTCAAGTGGTGGAGAACCGGGATAACCAAAAAGCGGTCAAGGCGGCGGTCGACGCCGTCTGCAATGCCTATCACCCGGATTACATTATGATCCTGGGAGCGCCTGACATCGTTCCCCACCAGCACCTTAAAAACCCGGTCTATGACCCAATGGGCGATAAGGACAAGGTGGTGCCGACCGACATCCCCTATGCCTGTGAGGCGCCTTACAGCACGAATCCCGGCAAGTTCATCGGGCCGACGCGCGTGGTGGGTCGGTTACCCGATCTTAACGGTGTCGCCGACCCGGCCTACCTCGTCTCGCTTCTGGGAACAGCGGCTCGGCAGAGAACAAGGGCTCGCGCCGATTACCAGAAGTATTTCAGCGTGACGGCGGAAGTCTGGGAAGAATCGACCTCCCTCAGTCTTACGAGACTCTTTGGCTCTAGCGCCGCCATGGCCACTTCACCACCTAAAGGACCTGCTTGGACTCCGGGCCAACTGGACCGGCGGATTCATTTTATCAACTGCCACGGGGCACCAAGCGAGCCTAATTTTTACGGACAGAAGGGCCGCAACTACCCTGTGGCTCACTCGGCGAAAAAACTGGTCAAAAAGATCATGAATGGGACGGTGGTTGCCGTGGAGTGCTGTTATGGTGCCGAACTCTACGATCCTGCCGACAGTAATGTGCAGGCCGGCATTTGCAGCACGTATCTGCGTGACGGTGCCTACGGGTACTTCGGCAGTTCCACCATCGCCTATGGCCCCAGCAAAGGGAACGGCCAGGCGGATCTGATCTGCCAGTACTTTCTGAACGAAGTCCTGAACGGCGCATCCGTTGGGGAAGCGGCCCTGTGCGCAAGGCACCGCTTTGCAGGGGCCTACACGCATCTTGATCCCATCGATCTGAAAACGATGGTGCAGTTTTTCCTGCTGGGAGATCCCTCCGTTCACCCGGTCGGAGCCGTTCCCCATGCCCTCGCGAGGACAAAGGTTTTCAAGCAAGTCTTTCAGACCCGTCAGAACATCAGGGGAACGAGGCAGCTGCGCCGGGAAAAACTCACACGCACCGGGATCAATCTGTCCAAAACACTCGGGACGGTAAAAAAGGCCGATGAGGCGATTCCAGCAAAAATAGCAAAAGTGCTCGAGTCGGCGGCGAGAGAATCAGGAATTCAGAATTTCGGTACACAGAACTTCTCTCTAAGCTTTCCCAAGGAAGCGATGAAGGGCAATATGAAGCGATTCGGTAAGGCTCGCAAAGGGAGGGGCGTTCATATGCTCATCGGAAATCGAAATCTGCCAGAAGGAACTCCGGGCCGCGTCGTCGCCCTGGTGGCAACGTGGCAGGATGGAAAACTGATTCACATGCGGAGACTCCACAGTCGCTAGAAGGCTGTCCGAGAAAGGCTATTTCCCCCAATCTCGGCGTCAGACTCATCCCGCCCGGGCGGGACTCGAAATACTTCAATGTATTCCTGCGGTTAATCCCGCTGATAGCGGGACGCCTTCCTTGACCTTGGGAAAAATATCTCATTCTCGGACAGCCTCCTTAGAGAGGAAAAACACCAGCACGTGTTAAAATCCAATATGGGGATAATAGGGCAAAAACGATGATAGGATGCAGCTACCGGGATATGCGCTAAAATGAAGCTTCGCGGACGTGTAACAAAAGCAGTGCTCTATGCGGGCACCAAGAGCGAACATGAAGGCATTGTCCTCACGACGCCCGAGGGCGAGTTCAAACTCCGACGCAGGATGGGGAATCCCTTTTGGGATGAAGTTCTCGCACAACTGGAGGGGAAAGAGATCGAAGGGGAAGGTATTATTCGAGGCGACCAGTTTATTATTGATCGCTGGCAAATGATTGAATAAATGGACACGAGTGGATGACTGGAGGTCAGGTCTGCCACGGGAACCAATTGAAATGATCAAGATTCGGATTTCAAGAATACGAGAAAAGGGGTCTACTCTTGACCCTTGGTTGATCCCGCTTGGAAATCGAAAATGGTCTTGCATTTCCTTTGGGCCTAAATTATGAATATATCCAAAAAGAGTTAATAAGGGTCAACATTTAGGAATAATCACAAATGCTTTGTGGGAAAAATTGAGACAAACGCATGCGTTGAAGGTTCTAAAGTAACTGTTTTTTGCGCCGTTTATGTTTGGCAGCGGTGTCTATCTAGTGTCCAAACGAAAACTAGGATTTTTTGTTCAGATCAAGGAAGACGATCAGGCACTCAGATGACTGAGTGCCTGATGAGTCTGACGCAGATATGGGCGAAAAAGACAGTTTTCGTTCAGGTACTATCTACGATTATCAACGGAGACAACATTATGCCCATGAAACTCAGCGAATATTATACCGTAGGACAAGTGGCGGAGTTCTTTGGCGCCTCGAGATTTTACATCGTCGAGGCGATCGACAAAGGAATGATCAAGGCCGAGCGCTTTGGGCGAAAGAAAGTTGTGATCCACAAAAGCCAGATCGAGCGGCTGAAGGCGTATCGGAAAACGCGCAGAGTAAGGGTCAAGAGGCCGCCGCTCAAACCCGGCGAGTATTATGATATCGCTCAAGCAGCAAAATCCCTTGGGGTCACAACAACTATTATTCTTGACGCCATTGGCCTCGGAGTTATAAAGGTCGACTTCCTTGACAAGAAGAAAAGCGCGATCCACGAAAGCCAAATCGAGCAGCTGAAGGCATACCGGACAACCCATAAGACAGACGCGAAGAGAAAGGCGCAGCGCAAACTTCTGGCAGCAGGGTTCAAGTATTACCGGAATCCGCCGCCCGGGACGCCCAAGGGGTTATCGAGACATCCCGGGATGTGGCGGCGCGGCTGGTGGTATCGACGTAAATATTATGGCCTGACAGCGGTTGAGGCGCTTCGTGAGTGGCAGCGGCGCCTGGCGGGCCGAAAGAAAACAGCTGGCAAAAACCTGACACCCGGATAAACCCGCCATAGGCGGGCAAGCCGGAAAAGTGCCTAAAATGCCTAAAGTTTGGAGTTTGAAGTGTTTAAAGTTGATGTTTGTTTTTTCACGCCTTGGCGTGATTCGATGTCGGAGTCTTCGCTTACCTGGACGTTCATCTTTTTCCACCCAGCTTTAGCGGGGTTTTAAGGGCATCGTAAAAAACTGCTTGTGCTTCTTGTCGGCCTCTGGCCGATTTGCACAAAACTCAATTGGTAAATGACTAAATTCCCCAGCATAAATCATTCCCAAACATGATTTGATTTCAATAAATAGTGCCTGAACGAAAACTGTCTTTTTCGCTCATATCTGCGTCAGGCTCATCAGGCACTCAGTCATCTGAGTGCCTGATCGCCTTCCTTGATCTGAACAAAAAATCCTAGTTTTCGTTCGGACACTAAATAGGCACTAACATCATCTTGGAGAGGGACATGGCTTAACGCCGCGCCCCTCAAGCTGGGCGTTATGCACTTTTTCATTTTAAAAAGGGAGGATAATAAGAATGGCAAAAGATCCAGGGATTGGTAAAAAAGTTATGGCCACAATTACAGGTGTGAAAGGTGAATGCAATGCCGGCCATCAGACGGGGGATACATTTGAGATCAGTTGTCATGATCCTGGCGGGTTATGTGGCTTTTTCTATCATGATATTTTCCCCAGCCTTTCTACCTTCCAATTTGGAGGAAATCTCCCTTGGTGGGAAGGGGATACGATTGAGCTACAATGCCCCGACAGCTATAATCTTGTAACATTAAAATTGGAGAGATTTGAGCGGAATTAATGTGCAGAAATGGGGTCAGCGTTTGATAATGGACATTTTAAAAGGGGTCAAGAGTAGAGCCCTTTAACATACTATCATCTAAGGAGGCCAAAAAGATGAAGCATTTGAATCTACGTACCTTTTTCATGGCGCTGTTGCTTATGATGGTCGGTATTTTCATGCTCGGCGGGTGCGATAGCGGTGAAAAAGTAGTAGATAAAGTCACTGGGAACCAAGACGTCAAGCAGTACCATAAACTGAAAAAAGATATCGAAAAGATAGCTGACCAGCAGGCGAAAAGGTACAATGAAATCCTGGATGACAATAACAAGGAGGGCGAAGAAAAGCGATGATGGTGATGGATTTCGGGCACGCCCTGGTGCGACTCTTACCTATTTAGATTAGATATTAGAGGACAGATAAACACCTCTTTTCAAGTTCTTAATTTTGCCCTGTCTCTTTGCTTTGTATATGAAAGTCCTTATCTGTTTGTCATCAAACCCTGTTTTTTCCCTGATTATGGCGACTGTAACGCCTTTTCTGCTTCTTCTGACTATTCCTACAACCGTGTCAAATGGAGATTTGACTTTTTTCCCCGGTTTGACCTTTTTTGACACCGGTTTCTTCCTGGACTTGCCAACTGCCGATGTGGGTTTGGATTTTTTGGATACAAGGATCAAAGGCTTTTTGGTTTTCGACGTTTTTTTTGCAGCTTTCGTTTTTTTCTTTTTGGAGACCACAGCCTCTTCCATATCAATGCCGAACACATCGGCCAGATCGGAGTCAGCGATGACCCTTGACGTTTTCTTTTTGGCCTTTTTGAGCAACTTTCGGGTCTTATCTTCCACGGCCTGGGCTACCAGATCTTTCATCTTGATTTTTCTGAGCTTGAAAAACAGGCCGGGTTCTTCATCAAGCCTTGTGCCTATACCATACAGGGTGGCAGCTACATGCTTGCACATATAGGCCCAGTCGGGACAACTGCAACTGAATTCTATCTCCTTTGGCGAGGGGAACAGCCCCTTCCCCTGTACCATAAAGATTTCACCTAATGCTTTCGGAAATTTTCCAGCCAGGAGTTCCTGCAGGGAATCGAGTTTCCCCCCGCAAGCGGCCTTGATCTCCTGCCAGATTTTTTTATTAACAGCCTTTATCTTAACATTGACGGAATAGGGTTTTGACCTTGAGCCCTGGACCAGAGACTCAACCTTGCCTCGATTTATCTGTAAATCCAGCACCGCTCCATGACGCACATAGCTCCGCCCACGGCCGATACGATTGCTATAGTCTGCATACCGTTCGAGGTTGCGGTTCCACGACTTGCCCCACCACGACCGGGCAATTGCCCTTGTTCCCTCGATGAGAACCGGTTTGATATCAGGATTTTTCTTTTTGAGCTGCTTTAGTTTTCTGGCCGCTTTTGCTCTTTTCTCCGCAACGGATACATAAGGCGGATAATATCCCCAATAGCCCATAATCACCCCCTACCCCCTTATAATGCCAGGCTAAAAAGATCCATTAATTCATCATTTTTCATTTCGGTTATCCATGCATCACCTGCGCTGGCGATAACGTCCTCTGACAACTTGGATTTTTCTTCTAACATCTTGTCAATCCTCTCTTCCACAGTCCCTTTGGTCAAAAACTTGTGCACAATAACATTTTTTTTCTGCCCAATTCTGAACGCCCTGTCGGTTGCCTGGTTTTCCACTGCAGGATTCCACCACCGGTCAAAATGAATCACATGGTTTGCTTCTGTCAGATTCAATCCGATGCCCCCGGCCTTTAGGGAAAGCACCATAAATGGCACATAGCTCTGGCTTTGAAATTGCTCGATAATTTTCTTTCTTTTGCCCACGGCCACACTCCCGTGCAGGATCAAGCCTTTTCGATCAAAGACACGTTCCAATAAATCGTGAAGCGGTTCTGTCATCTCCTTAAACTGGGTAAAAACCAGGGCCTTTTCTCTTTTCTCATATATTGTCTCACATATCTCACGGAGGCGCAAAAATTTACCGCTCTCTTTTTCTTCAAATCCCCCTGTCCCGAGGTATTGGTCCGGGTGATTGCAGATCTGTTTGAATTTCATAAGGGAGGAGAGGATCAGCCCCTTTCTTTGGATCCCCTCTGTTTTAGCGATTATTTCTTTTATCTCTACAACCAGGTTTTTATATAAAAGGACCTGTTTTTTGCTTAAGGGAGCATATGTTTTCATCTCCACCTTTTCAGGGAGGTCGGATATGACCGACTTATCGGTTTTCATTCGCCTCAAAATATATGGGCTGATAAGTTTGCGCAACCTTGAATAGCCGGAGGGGTCCTGGCTCAATCCTTTTGAAAACCGTTTGAACTCTTTCATATTTCCTAACAATCCGGGATTCAAGAAATCAAACAAGGACCAGAGGTCTGTCAGCCGGTTTTCAATGGGGGTCCCTGTCATTATGATCCTGTTGTTGGAAGTAAGATTTTTTATCGCCCTTGCCTGTTTTGTCCCAGGATTCTTGATGGCCTGGGCCTCATCAAGTATGACGTAGTTCCATGAATGGGACTGGAGCCATTTGTATCTTTGAACCAAGGAATATGTTGTAATAACAAGATCGAATGCATCTAATGACTTATTATCCTCATACCCGCCGTTTTTCTTTAAATCTCCTGCAGGATGCGCGATATAATACTTGACGGCAGGGGAAAAGCGCTTGATCTCATTGTCCCAGTTGGAAATAAGGGAGGCCGGGATTATCAACAGGCTGGCCTTGTTGGGTGTTCCTGATTTCTTGAGATCAGACTTGATCTTATCCAAAAATGCGAGCGCCTGGACCGTCTTTCCAAGGCCCATGTCATCCGCCAGGCAGGCCCCAAACTGTAGTGAATGCAAAAAATAGAGCCAGTTTAACCCTTTTTGTTGATACTTTCTAAGGTTTGCCTTGAATGCCTTGCCAGGTTTTACCGAAGTGATCAGATCGGGATGGACCAGTTTCTGCATGACCGATCTTAACCATTTTCCATTTGAGACGCCTTGATTTATCTCCTGCCTGTCAATGCCTATTAACTTTTCAGGCATAAGCTGCATCCGGAGGGCATCCCTCAGGCTCAGGCCTCTCTTGTCCATCAGCTCTTTTGCCTTTTCATAGGCATCAAGTGTCTGTTTCAACTTTTCCTGATCTACCGCTACCCATCTGTTTTTTATGAATGCCAGCCCCTCAGATTCATTCAGTAGTTGTCTTGCTTCCTTTTCTGAAATCAGCGTGTCGCCGAGGAACAACTGTGCATTGAAATTCAAAATTGCATCCATGCCAACAAAAGAGGGCTTGGAATCGCCAACACTGAAGTTCAGGCTTACACTCGATCTATTCCCTTTCCACCAGTTTGGAATCCTGCACAAAATACCAGATTCTTCGTAAACAGGGATTTCCTTAAGAAAGAAATATGCCTCTTCTGCTGTCCAGGCAAGCGGATGAAACAGTTCTCCGGTTTCGAGAAGATCAGATATCAGCGGGCTTTCTTTTGCAGCAATATGAACTGTTGCAAGAAGCTCCAAGAGCTTTTCACTATCGTTTTCATATTCCTGCAACGCATGCTTGAGCGGAAGATGTTTTGACCGACCTCGCCTGTTCAGCCTGGTGGAATAGGTTGCCATGAATGCAAACGGATAATCGTCGCTCTTGTTTTCCACAAGATGAAAAAATATCCTGCCTACAAGATGAACATTGGGGCTGTATGTCCTGATGAAATCCTCGACAGTTCCGTCATAGGATTTGATCGCAAGGATATAAGCATTGTTTAACTCACCCCAAACAGCCTCAAGCAATCCTATGTTTAAGTATTCCGAGCCAGTCATCAGCGGGGCCCGCTCTAAATACGTCCTTAATTCACCCGCTTCTATCGGAATCTTCACTCTATGACGCCTGATTTCCAGGTCAGGCGTCCGGCTTAATCTCTTGACATAGGCCCCGGCAAAACTCCGCCAGTAGTCAAGAGAAGGGGAAAGCAGGGCCTGATGATCGCAAAACCCCAAAAACAACAGCCATGACCCGGTATCGGTGGGGAAACGTTTGTATATCTCTTCCTGCAACAGTCTGCTGCTCTTGTTTATGGCATCCTGCGTATCCGTCCATTCCAACTGCAGCGAACCGTTCGGCATAACAACAACATTCAGTTCCTGGTTCAACATTTCCTGCATGGGCTGATTCTCATGTATTTCATATAATTTTTAAGGAGGATAATCCATGCCCTCATGAGCTAATATTTAAAGTTCGTAAGCGTTCACGGGTTCAGCCGCTCACACCTGTCATTAAATTCAGGATCAAACTCACCCCCATGGATATAGCTATATTTGAGTCGTTGTAGCTGCTCAAGGGCAGGCTGTTCGGAAAGAGTGTCTTCGTTGAATTGTGGTTTCATTTCCTTACTCATATCTCCCTCTCCTCCCTCTTTTGGGGGAGAGGGCCGGGGTGAGGGGGTCCTTCATTCAGAGACGAAAGGATTACACTCAAAGCAGACTCGCTTTCCTGTAAAACCTCATTGTTCCAAAACCGCAAGACCCTATAGCCTTTTTCCTTTAAATAATCAGAGCGTTTAACATCTGGCTCCAATTGCTTTGCATGTTGGCCACCATCTACCTCAATAACGAGTTTTTTCTCCAAACAGACAAAATCCACAACGAACGTTCCAATAGGGTGCTGGCGGCGAAATTTGTATCCTCCCAATTGTCGATCGCGAAGATGCCGCCACAATAATTGCTCGGCATCGGTCATGTTTTTTCTAAGTTTTCTCACGATATGCCTCATCTTTTTACCCCACACCCTAACCCTCTCCCCTCAAGGGGAGAGGGAATCCATAATTTGCCTTTAATTAAACCACGGGCTATGCCCGTGCGACCCCAAAAGGTTCGACCGTTCCGGCGTGAATGATTTATCCCGGCCCAAAAAGGAGGAATTCGGGATACAGAGAAGGGCATTTCATCAAATCTGTTCACGAAGCGCTGGATACTAAAATGTTGGATATCGGAAACCATTGGGATTTTGGCATACCATCTGTTTCGATTACCTTAGAACTCAAAATTGTAACACCAATGCTTCACGAAATTGCAATGTTTTTAGCCCCCTTCGAGGGGGCTTCATCATACCACGTCCTATGGGCGTGGTTGGTGATTGGTGAGGATCAGCCTTCCAGAAGATGACAAATTGATCACTGGATGGACATTAATCACACCGTTACACGTAGCCTTCCTGTTAACAATACCTGCATTAGGCCTTTTTTCAATAGATTTAGCTGGTCCCTGTGATTGAGCTCTTTTTCCATTTGGTTATCGATTGAAGAGAGAATATCTCCACCATAGTATTGTGGAACACTCGTACTTGGTGTATTGCCCGTTATTATATCACCATAATCTGATATGTTTCCTACGCCCCACTCCACCGGAGTCTCCCCGATTTCGGTCTTCTTAAATCTCTTATGCCCGATACCGCGGGTGAGAAGTTTTTGCATCAGGCCTTTTTTCAGCTCTTTTATCTTGTCGATAATCTGAGTCGTCTTCTCAATCGCATCGTCTACAGTTGTTAGAATATCGGCGATTTTTTTTTGTTCGGGAATTGGTGGTATAGGAATAAAAATATCTTCAGTAAATACCCTGCTGGGGACTCGCTGCCTGCCAGATGTTCCCTCCATTTTGGCTATTGCTATATTTCTAACTTTGTCCCATTTTGTACAAAAGTATATGAATTTGGGATGCGCAATATCCTTGGGTCCCAAAACAATAAATTCAGTAGAACCGTGGCCAAAATGTTTCTCTTTCATGACGTCAATAAAAGCAGTTTTGCCATTTTCTACACAAGGTGTAATCCTAGCAAATAAAGTGTCCCCATTTTGGAACTTGGCGCCGTTTCCTTTGTATTCACGTGCTTGAACGAATTTGACCCTGTGTGATTCTGAATCCACTGCTGCCATTTCAACAAATGGATAAACACTTCCCTTCCTTAACGTTCTTCTAGGATTTATTTCAGATATGTCAGAGAATGTTCCAACCTGCCAATCTATTGGTACCTTTCCAGCAGGCGTATCCTTAAACTTAACTCCTGTTTTTAAACTGCTTACCTGTTCCACCATTACCCTGCCCCAAAAATCTTGATAATGAAGGCTTCAAATGCCTTCTCATATACTTCCGGTCTCACTTCCCTTCCGGGAATAGGAGGAATGTCAAGGCCGCTTCTTGTGAATTCACTGCCGACCAAGTCCAGAGAATCTCTCAGTTTTGAGCTTCTCATGTAATCCGTTGTTCCCTTTTTGCCGATTTCATTTAATGCAACCCAAACCTTAGAAAGTGCAGAGTAAAGAGCGACCCAGTCGATCCAGACGGGCTTCTCGATTTCGGTAATACTTGCCCTGGATAAAAACTCCCACCATCTCTCGTGTGAGATCCAGTATTCGATCTTCCGTTTACCCAAAATACGGGTAAGCACAAGCCCTGATCTGGAGAGTTCAATAAGTGCGTCCTGGGTTGCCCGGACTGAGATGCCGATCGCCTTGGCCACCTCAGAAGGGTGACCACCATCATGTGTCAGCAGATAAACCAGACATTCCGCTCTCGAGCCCAGGCCAAAAAGAGCTCTCAATAAAAAGCGAAGGGTATTGTGAGAGGTAATCGGAACCTGTCGTGTCATTCGACGTAGTCTCATTTGAGGACGATTAAATCCATAAGAAAGGAAGTCCGGGTCCGGTTCATTGGAAATGGGATGTGGCTTACCACCTTTTTCACAAAAAAGGGGTTGGCCGTTGCCTGAACCATCAAACTCCTGAGATCGGCAGGACCGACTCAGATTCTTCCATTTTCTCTCATCGGCCTCCCTCATAAGGAACGCAGCCACCGCGCCCGTTAAATTCTTAGTTGTTTCATCCTTTTCTCGCAAGATTCCACGCAGCCGTTGTATATCAATCCATGATCCGTTGACAACAAGCCAATCCATCACTTCATCAAAGATCCTCGGGTCGTAACGGCCCATTTGCAGGGTAAAGAGAAGCATGGGCTCCGGATCGATAACCCATGGATCTTGAGTCCTGGCCTCACCCAACACCCCTAAGGCAGACCACTGGCGCCAGAGGAAATTTAGGATGTTTTCAAGAAATAGATCTCTAAAGCCTTTTTGCGACATCGCTGTATCCCATATGATTCAATAAATCCTTGAGGACTTGTCGATACCCTTCTGATACATCATGGGTCATGCTCCAGCGGGCCGCCTGTTCCAGTTCATCTGGTGTCGGGTTGAGGGCCAAAAGGTCATCAAAATGTTTCCCGGCACCCTGGTCCACTGCTGCATAGAGCTTAAAATGAATCTGATCATATCGACCCATGAAGTGAATGGTCAGTTTCTGTCCATACTGTTTGGTTTTTACCCTTTTTAGAATGCCATCCGGCAGGCCAAGGTCAGTGGCTGAGGCAGGACCTGCATTGAGCCAGTCCTCGGTCAGGTTGAAATCCCTTGCGACCTTTTCGGATGCCGTAATCAATTTTTCGTTCAGGGGGTCTGCACTAATAAATGATACTTCTCCCGCTGTGTTGCGATTGACGTAAGCCAGGACATCCACATCCTTGGTGGCCCGTTGAACCAAGCCTAAGACATTCAGGGCAGAGCCCCCGCATACCAAGAGCTCAAGTGGCTCACTGGCGATCTCCTCTAATTGCTCTCCCAAGGCGCTCAATATGGTCTCCACATCTTTTTGGTCACGAAACATGCTTAAACCTGAAATCCCAATTTCTTTAAATACTGGTTCATCTTTCTCTCGACATTGGAACGCTCTTTTTTCACCTCTTTTAATTCCTTGAGAACCGCCTGAACGTCGATAGTCTCTTCCTCTTCGGTGATATCGATATATCTGGTAATGTTCAGATTATAGTCATTGCCGCGAATCTCATCTAAAGATACCGGCCTACAATATTTTTCTATTACCCTGTACTCCCTGTAAGCATTAACAACCTTCTCAATATC
>JAUWPC010000138.1 GCA_030611815.1 Desulfobacteraceae bacterium | reverse complement strand
CCCAGAACCTTCCTTGTGCGCGACCGGGTGGTGCAAGAGGTGTGGGATATTGAAATCCCCGATGAACATACGATTAAATCTATCGTAGCCGTTCAAGGGTTCAGAGATTCAAAGGTTCACGGTTCACCTAAAATGTGAATCCTGATTTCAGCGGGAAACCCTGAAAAGGGATAACCCCTAAACATTAAGGACCGGATAATTCGAAAGCCCTTTTCAAGAGGCCGACTCTCGATCCGGGGTGTTTTTTGACACGAGGTAATCCTGAATTGCAAGTGCGGCCTTGCGGCCGTCCCCCATGGCCCGTATGACACTCGCTCCAAAACCCGCGATGTCTCCGCCTGCATAAACGCCTTCTTTGGTAGTGGCCATGGTCTCTTTGTCAACCACGATATATCCTTGCTTGTCAGTTTTCAGTCCGGGTGTTGTGGCCGCGATCATTGGGTTGGGTTGCTGCCCAATGGCCATTATTACAGTATCCACCTCCACAATCTGCTCCGAACCCGCAACCGGAATGGGACGTCTCCTGCCGGAGGCATCTGGTTCTCCTAATTCCATGCTGATAAGTTCTATGGACGTGACACGCCCCGACCCGTTACCGATGATACGGGTGGGGGACTTCAGCAGTTCAAATCTGAGGCCCTCCTCCTCCGCATGGCGGATCTCCTCATCTCTCGAGGGCATTTCCTCCAGCGACCTTCTGTAGATCAACACCACTTCATCTGCTCCTAATCTGAGGGCAGTTCTTGCCGAATCCATTGCCACGTTTCCCCCACCGATAACCGCAATCCTTTTGCCTAAAAACATTGGAGTGTCCCATTCAGGAAAGCTATAGGCGCGCATGAGGTTGGAGCGGGTCAGGTATTCATTGGCTGAATAGACGCCGATGAGGTTTTCCCCAGGGATATCCATGAAAATTGGTGCGCCTGCACCGACCCCGATGAAGACAGCATCGTGCATCTCGAGCATTTCATCGACTGTGAGCGTTTTCCCAATAATCTGATTGAGTTTTATCTCAACCCCCAACCTTCTAAGACCATCAATCTGTTCAGACACAATGGCCTTGGGCAGGCGGAATTCAGGGATACCGTATATGAGCACTCCGCCAGGTTCATGCAGGGCCTCGTAGATGGTAACTCCATAGCCGAGCTGGATCAGGTCTGCTGCAACCGTAAGGCCTGAAGGTCCCGATCCGACTATGCCCACGCTCATCCCCGTGGGCGGCGCTTTATCCGGAAGGACTTCGCCGTGCTTCCTTTCCCAATCAGACACAAACCTCTCCAGATTTCCTATTCCTATGGATGCCCCCTTCTTCCCGACCAGGCAGGGACCTTCACACTGATCGGCCTGGGGACAGACCCTCCCAGTTATGGCGGGGAGCAGATTTTTTTCCTTCACAAGCTTTACTGCCCCCCTGATATCACCCTTAGAGACCCTGTCTACAAAGCCGCCGCAGTCAATCCCCACGGGACAACCTCTTTTACAGGGCCTTTTCTTGCAGTTGAGACAACGGTCGGCCTCATCCTTAGCCTGGTCCAGAGTGTATCCCAGTGGCACCTCCCGGAAGTCCTCCACACGTTCGAGCGGCGACCTTTCACCTACGGGAACACGATCAGGCCTCAGTGTCTTTTTTTTGGCTTTTTCATCCAAGTGGTTTCCTCCCATTTATCCATCTACTTGTCTTTATGATATTCGAGATACTGATTATAAGACTGTTTTTCATGCTCACGGTATGCGGTCAATCTCATTGTCAGATCCTCAAAATCTACTTCATGCCCGTCAAATTCAGGGCCATCAACACAGGCGAACCTGGTCTTCCCCCCAACGGCAACCCTGCACGCACCGCACATGCCCGTTCCGTCAACCATGATAGGGTTTAAACTGACTAATGTCTTTACTCCATAGCTCTTGGTCAATTCGCTTACAGCGCGCATCATAGGAACAGGCCCGATGGCAACCACCTGGTCAACCTCCCCCCTGTCCAGATATTCCTTAAGGGGTTCAGTAACCAGTCCGGGGCGTTTGTATGAGCCGTCATCTGTTGTAACGACTATTTCGTCGGACACGGCAGCGATTTCATGCTCCAGGACAAGGAGGTCTTTGGATCTCGCACCAACGATTGCAATAACCCTGTTTCCTGCCTCCTTCATCCCCTTGGCTATGGGGAATGCCACCGCAGTCCCTATGCCTCCACCTACCACTACTACCGTGCCAAATTGTTCAATCTCAGTGGGCTTCCCGAGAGGCCCTGCGAAATCCAGGATTTTGTCACCTCTCTCTAATTGTGAAAGCATATGGGTTGTTTTCCCCACAACCTGGAAAACGATGGTTACGGTCCCCTCCCTTGGGTCGGAATCAACAATGGTAAGGGGAATGCGTTCTCCCCTTTTATCCACCCGAAGGATGACAAACTGGCCCGGCCTGCGCTTCTTTGCAATATCGGGTGCAATGACCTTGAGCCTGACAATTTGGGGGGTCAGAACCTCTTTTTCTGCTATTTCCGGCATTCAACTCTCCCTTTTACTGGCTCCAATTAATAGTCAAATCTGTACTCATACCATTCACCTGTGCCAATTGCTTTCAAAAACTCCTTCCGTGTGCGTAGGGCTCGCGCAAAAATAATTTCACATTTTCGCATCCCATCTTCAGGTCATCTTCGGCCGCGCCTCAATCGCAAAATCCTCTAAATAGTAAGACTATTTCTGTGGTTCTGCTCAATCGGCGCAGCCAGGTAAGCGAGCTTGCGAGACTCTGAATCTAACCTAAATCTGGGCGCCAATTCTGGGAACTTATTTTTGCGCGAACCCTAAGTTTAGACATATCTACCCTTTTGTGATCTCCAATGATCCGGGATCGCATCGAACCTATTTCCAAAATACCGGATTTCCGCAAGGTCCTTCCTCACAAAAGCATTTACCATTCTCTTGAAACCCGTATTAATGTTTGTATCCAGTGTGCAGAATATAAAAGCCCTCTTAATTTGGTACCCGGAAAGGCTATCGAAACAAACTAACTGGATCTAACCTGTCCGTCATAGTCTATTTCATCCAGGGCGCCTTGTCTTGAATAGGTAGCTAACTCGTTATCTGAGAGATCCTGATTCATCCTTCATAAATTGAGTTAGTGATTTATTGACGGGCGTCCCCCATCCCACAGATGGCTAAAGTGAGGGCGGGTAATGAAATGGATAGGACTGCCGCCATTCCTTTTAAGGGTTCGATCCTATAGACCATTCATCAGGCTGACAGTCACCTTTTCCCGGGCAATTTTACCAAGGCTAAAACGGTAAATGAACCGCTAAGTTCAAGGCAGGTAAAGAACTACGAGCAATTCGGTCTCCACGTCACCGGGATTTGAGAAGTGGTGATCGAGATTGGAGTTGAAGCGGAACGATTCTTTTTCAGCCAGACTTCGTTTCTCTTGATCGACAACGACCTCCAATTCACCTGAAAGGACGTATACCAACTCCTCGCCTTCATGCCGATAGCCCACTCCTTTGTGGGACGTTTTTGGCGGGACGGTCACCGAAAAAGCCATGAGATGCTTATCAGTCTCAGGCGGTGTGAGTGTTTGGTAGGAATAGTGTTTTGTTCGTTTCGCGGCTTCGTCCAAACGCTGATTGAGCATGTCGTCAACCTTGAGAAAGGTACCGGAATCGAGTTGTAAGGCTTTTGCCAGTTGAAGTAGTAATGCGACTGGTGGAATAACCTGACCATCCTCAACCCATTCTAAGTACTCGGCCGAACATCCCGACAGGCTGGCCAGTCTTTGGACACTAAGGTCTCTTTCATTGCGGGCCAACTTGACTCGTTGCCCGACCGATTTTTGCTCGTCCATGTTCATTTCCTAATCTCCTTTCACAATATTATAGCGCTAACCTGGCGCCTGATCTCGTGGGGTTAGCTTTAATTCCGGGTGGTTCCTGCCTTTTTCGGCGTACAGGTACAGAAAGGGAAAGTGAAGTTGATAGCATGGACCTCAATCCCCTGTTCCAACATCAATTTGGAGGCAAGGGTGCTATCCAATCCTCCGGATAAGAGCCCCAGGCATTTTATCTTTTCCTTTTTTCTGTTAAATATCATCCCCCCTGATCAATTATGGCATCGATTAATAATGAGTGGGGTTAATAAGCATGGATTTTTTTCGTAAATGTAATAATACCACATTGTAGGACGTAAAACAAGAAATTAGTTTTCCTGTGATGGGGCAGATAGCAAGCCAAGAATTGAATTATTGAAGGTGTCCCTCTCGAAATGGCGATTGCAATTGGATATATCCTGAAGCTTCAAAAGAATATTTGATACTTCCGCTTACTTAAAGCCGGCCCTGCGCAGGATGTCCGGTCCTCATAGAAAACCTGTGACAATTTTGGTCGAGATGAATAAAAACACTTGAACTAAATGCCACATTGTGGTATAAAACAATATTGGATTACTCAAAATCTAAATTTTGAGTCCGGTTAGAGGATAAGGATAAATATCACTTTCATAACTTAAAATAGGGTATCGAGACCATTAAAAAATAGAGTAATGAACAGGTGCAGCGCAAAACTAAAAAAGGAAAGCCTCTGCCGACATTTAGAGGAACTTGATTCTCTGCTGATCGCATTTTCAGGGGGTGTGGACAGCACGTTCTTGTTGGCCGTGGCTCATCAGGTCTTAAGAAAGAGGGTGTTGGCGGCCACGGCCAGTTCTGCTACCTATCCCTCCCGGGAACTGGAAGAGGCGATCGAATTTGTCAAAAAGCGAGGTATAAAACATATTGTATTTGAATCTGATGAAGTCAGTATTCCGGAGTTTTCAGCCAACAACCCTGAAAGGTGTTATTACTGTAAAAAACGCCTGTCCCAAGAGCTTCATCAGATTGCAAAAGAGAGGGGCATCAGACACATAGCCCTTGCTGCCAATCTGGATGACCTTGATGATTACCGACCAGGGATAAAGGCGGCCGAGGAAATGGGCATCATCGAACCCCTTATTGATGCCCAACTCACCAAGGAAGAGATCCGGTTTTTATCAAAAGAGATGGCTCTCCCAACATGGGACAAGCCTGCCATGGCGTGCCTGGCATCGAGGATTCCTTACGGAGATCCCATTACCGAAGAAAAATTGAAGATGGTAGATGAGGCGGAGGCCTTTCTCTCAGCTAACGGCTTCAAGCAGTTCAGAGTAAGGCATCACGGCTCCGTGGCAAGGATCGAGCTGGAAGTCCCGGACATGGCCAGGGTAGCTGAGCCGCAGATGCGAAAAATGATTGTAGAAAAACTGAGAGAGATCGGCTTTATCCATATAGCCCTGGACCTGGAGGGATATGTTTCAGGAAGCCTGAATCGGGCGCTGGAGTAAGATGGACAGAGCGGATCGAAACCCATGCTGAACGGGTCACCTTCTTGGCATCTCCGCCCTCCCTCGCCCCGGCCCTCAATTCCGGAAAAGGTGTTATCCTTGTTCCCCGACTACTGATATCTCTTCTGAAAGATGACATGTGCCTGCGCGGAGGTGGTGTTGCCTTTTGAAATTTGAAGTTCCCGCAAGCAGGATGTAACCTATGTCGTTCTCCCAAACTCAAACCACCTAATGGCGTCGTCTATCAACTTTTCATGCTCACCCTTCAACTGGTCATACATATTTGCATTCTCAATAGCAATACCCCCCATTTCCGTTATACCAAAAATAAATTCAGTTTCATTTTCAGTAAATTCATGGGGTTTTGCGGTATATATTCTGAGAACACCAATTATTTGTCCCTTCGCTGATATTGGAACGGAAAAGATTGAAGCGATCCCTTCCTTTTCGGCTTCTGCCCCATACTGAGTCCTTGGGTCTGTAGTGGCATCAAGGACAAAAACCGGTTTCCCATCCAAACACCCAGCAATGCTTTTTTCAGCATCGATCGGTCCCTTATTTAGGTATGCATCGCTCAGGCCATAGGAGGACTTAAGCTTTAACCTGTTTTCTATCTTACTTAAGAGGAAGATAGCACAACCTTTAGTGATTAACGATCTTGCAAGATTTGTTGTGATAGAGTCCAGGACTTCATTGAGATCCAAGCTTTTGCTAATAAGCGTACTAACATCTCTAAACGACCTGAAATATTGTGCCCTGTCAATAGCCACAGCTCCCATGTCAGCCAGGTCGGAAATAAATTCACGTTCATCTTCTGAGAATTCATAAGGTTCTGCAGTATATAATCTAAGCTCCCCAATTATTTTCCCCATAACCGTTATTGGAACGGAAAGGATCGAAGCAATGCCTTCTTTTTTCGCCTCTTCTGGGTACTGAATCCGAGAATCGTTAGTCACATCATAAATCATTACCGATTTTCCATTCAGCGTTTCTGCAATGCTTTTATTGGCATCTAAAGACCCCTTATTTAGGTACGCATCGCTCAGGCCATAGGATGCACGAACTTTCAATGCCTTCCAAGTCCTGTCGAGAAGAAAAATAGCACAAGCTTTAATGTTCAATGATTTTACAAAATTTTCCGCGATCATATTTAATACTTCAGAAACATCTAAGCTTGAATTAATGATTTCAACAAAATCTTTAAATAATTTGTAATATTGTTTTTCTATATCTTTCATATTTTCCTCCTTCATGCCGATATTTACTTGAGTTTTGCATTATTATTGCTGCATGCTCCGCACTCCTTTGTTATTCCCTTTTCGATATCTCATCCAATCATAGCCATTAACAAACTCCATCCTTCTCCTCGTTCTTTTGGATCAATAGGATATCTCAGACAATAAGAGCGCCTCCAAAGTGACATAGAGCCTCCTTGGAGGCTGCGTATCGTCAATTTCTGAGAACCTCTTCTTAATTAATCGGCGGAGACAAACCTCACACCATTTGAACGTCTTTTCCATCCCTGTCTTCGTATTTGGAGAGAGCTAAAAAATAGAAAGCCGGAGACCTAAACGTGACCTTTTCATTGATCATTTCTTAACAACCGCAATTGACGAAACTGGAGCCTACTTTTCCCCACTTCTTGATCAGTTTATTGATCTTTTTTCGATCCCTCCAGACATGATTCGTGATCTGCTCGAAGGCCTCCTCCATTTTCTCTTCCCAGCCTCGGCCAGATCCCGGTGGGTAGCCCCTGTGCTGAGTGGGTGAAGGGATTAGGGCATATTCCCAAACTTGAATGGTCTAAAGGGTCACGCAAGGATTTCTTGATAGCTGCTCACAAGCCTGGAAGCTACCACACCGGCCAGACGCTTCATAACCGTAAGGCCCTCTCCGAGGGATGCCTTTCAAATATCCGCGCCAGCAGCTCTCCATCAACCTTGATTACCTTACTTTCCTTCACACATTGGGCTGTAGCAGTATATTCATTCGGTTCCACGAGAGCGGACCAGCCAAACATCTCTCCCGGCTTATTCACGGGAAGGGAAAGGAGTTTTTCCCCCCTGACGGAAATATCTATTGCTCCGTCTTCCAGGATATAAAGAGTATCCGCAAATTTCCCCTTTTCAAACAGCACGTGTCCTGCAGGGAATCGCTCCACAGTGACATGTTCAGCGATCTCATTCATAACATGCGAAGGAATGCCCTTGAATACCTCTGCCTCTTTGATAAACATAATCTTTGCCTCCTATGTATTTTTTGTTTCCCTAAGCCCGGATAAACCGGAACAGAAAAGGTCTCACGCAAAGGCGCAAAAACGCAAAGAAAACCTACAGTCTATTCGCAACCCGAAAAATGCCATCTTTTATCAGCGAAGCCCCATCATTCATAGTTTCTTACCTTTGTGGCCTTGCGTCTTTGCGTGAGTAAAAAGTTGAAGCACCATTCATTCTTTGGAAACCGTTTCTAACACTCACGTCCCGGGAACTGTAAAAAATTCCTTGTGCTTCTTGTCGGCCTTTGGCGGATTTACACAAGACTCAATTGGTAACTGTCTAAGTTAGCGCCTATTACATCCTTGAGAAGGGATCCCTGGATATCTTAACCGTACCGTGTTCCATGCAGACAGATCATTAACTGTCATTTTCTAAACAGTGGTACCAGGTCGCTGGGCAAGGTAGTCATGGTTTCATGGATAGACTGCAAGGCATTGACCAGACGGGTATACATCATAGCAAGTCCGATATTTTCACCCAGAATAAGCAGAGATTTCACATCCCTGTCCGAAATGTCCCATACCTCATGATGGTACAGCCGCAGAACACCTATTGATTCACCATAAAGCAGGATGGGAAGAGAAGCCATGCTCCCGATCCCCTCCTTTTTGGCCTCCTCAGGGTACTGGAGGAGGTCTGTATCTCTAACATCTTTGATTAAAACCGGCTCCCCCCTTAACGTACAACCGATGCTTTTATCAGCAAGCAAAGGCCCCTTGTTCGTGTAATCTGTGCTCAACCCAAAGGTGGCCAGGACTTCAAGTTCTTCAGCGTCAAGGTTCAAGGCGAAAATTGTGCAGGCCTTGATTTCCAGCGCACCGACCAGGAGATGGGTGAGATGGTCGGCCATGATACTCAAGTTATCGGACTCTGCAATGGCCTTGGTAACAACCTGGAATATATCCATATCTATTTTGTCTTTGGCACTCATGGAATACCTCCTTATAGATTTCAACCATTTGGAAATCTTTGATCAAATGTACCTGGTTTTTTTCTTCAGACAT
>JAUWPC010000406.1 GCA_030611815.1 Desulfobacteraceae bacterium | reverse complement strand
TTCACCATGGATAATGAGTTTGGGAACAGTGATCCCCTTGATTTTTTTCAGGTTGTTGTAGTGGGGGGGCAAGAAAGGCGATAAGAGCTGAAAAAGGAACATGCTTTTCGCCATATCCTTGGTAGAGGTAAAAGCGCTCTCGATTATGAGTGATCTTACATCCCTTTTGGTAGCTATTTCCATGGCGACCGCAGCCCCGAGGGAACGCCCGAAGGGGATGATTCTGTCAGGCAAAATCTTCTTGCGCTCTACGAGATAATCATAAGCCGCCAGGCCATCCTGATAGAGACCGGCCTCTGAAGGTCTCCCCCCGCTCCTGCCATATCCCCTGTAGTCATAGATGAAGACCTGGAGACCGTAATCCAATAACAGTTTAACATTCTCAATACGATGGGAGATATTACCTGCATTCCCGTGACAAAAAAGGATAAAGGGTTCTTTACCCGGCAGGGGGAAAAACCATCCATGCAATCTTGTTCCGTCTCCGGCTTCAAAGGATACGTCTTCATAGTTTAAGCCCCAATCCGCTGGAGCAGTCTCAAGGGAACGATCCGGATAAAAGATAAAGAAATTCTCGATTTTCGGATAAAAAAAATAAAAGGAGGCCGCCAGGAGGAAAACTAATAAGATTAACCAAATCCCGCTTATCGGCATAATAAAGACCCGCCATTTTTTTCTTTTTGACGCTCGATGCAAAGGAGAACTCATGCCGTAAAACGATCCTTGGAAAAATCAAAAGTTTCCTGTCTTCACAGACGGAAACAGGGATCTGTCCGTATGGGGAATAAACTTGGCCGCACTGAAAAGATTCATAAATTCCTGGTTTACGTTGAGCTCGAGATATGTAATCTGATCTCGTATCTGAAAGAGCTCGTCTTTGGCATCAGTTTCCAGGAGCGCCATGCTTGCTCCATTAAGGGAGGTGTTTCCCAAGGAAACGTAAGTTTCAAGCGGGAGGTCAGGGATCATCCCGATGGTAATGGCCGACTGTGGGTCTATATAAGATCCGAAGGTTCCGGCAACGTAAAATCTGCTGATCTCCCTTAAGGAAATATTAACGGTATTGGCAATGGTGGTCAGGATGGTGTACATGGCGGCCTTGGAACGTATCAGCCCGTCTATATCGGTCTGGCTGAGGGTAAGGGCCTGGCCTGCCCCGGAATCTTTAGAAGGAACCACAATTAGATGCCTGATCCCATCGATCTCCATAAGGCGGTTACCGCACCTCTCGGGCACAAACTTTCCCCTCAGATCGATCATCTTGGCCAAAAAGAGCTGTGACGCAAGATCAATGAGTCCCGAGCCACAGATCCCCACAGGCTTTTGTCCCTGTGGCACTTCAATAGACCCGTCATCTTGAATAGTCCTTATCTCGAACTCACGCGTAGCCGGATCAATGACAATCCTGTCGATAACTCCCGGGCCGGCCATCATACCCACGCTCGCAACACCGCCCTCCAAGGCAGGTCCCGCGGCCCCGGCACAGGCCATAAGCCAGTCTCTGTTTCCAATAACCACCTCGGCATTGGTTCCCACATCTACCAAGAAAGCTGTCTCTCTCTGATGGGTCATCCCGGACGCCAATATCCCTGCTATCAGATCACCTCCGAAATAGCTGCCCACATTGGGAGAAATCAGAATCGGGGCCCCAGGGTTGATCTTAATGCCCAGGTCCCGGGATTTCAACAGTCCCGGACTATTGACCACTGGGATATAAGGTTCCCGGCAGATCCAGTAGGGATCCAGCCCCAAAAAAAGATGCGTCATTGTGGTGTTTCCGGCCACAGACATGCCCACTATCGATTCTAAGCCGATACCATTTTTCTTTGTTAATTTATTGATCTCTTCATTGAGCTTTCCAATCAAAATGTCCTGTAGTTTTGAAAGCCCCCCATCCCTAGCCGCAAAATGGATCCTGGTAAGGATGTCCGCGCCGATCTCAATCTGGGGGTTATGAAATGAGGTCTCATCCCTGATTCCCCCGTTTTCAAGGTCCATGAGCCGGAGAACAAGGGTTGAACTCCCTAAGTCAAGGGCCAGGCCATAGATACTATCCTCACCCTGCGCGCTAAAAACATCAATGAGATGCCAGCAGTTATGCTCCTGAAAAAGAGCTGCAGATACTTCATAATCGTGGTTCCGGAGAGAGCGGGTCACTCCTTTGATTTGCGCGAAATCCACACTTACCTCTTCATCCCCAAGGCCTTTCCTGATCCCCTTGACCAGGCGGTCCACATCAGCGGTATTATCCTTTAAACTCGGGGGGCTGAGCTGGGGCGAAATCCTCTTTATCCAGGCACCGCTTGCCCGATTTTCTTTTGATTCCATCCGTTAATTACTCTCCAATAATCTTCACAAGGACACGCTTTCTTCGCCGGCCGTCGAACTCACCATAAAAGATCCGCTCCCAGGTCCCGAAATCCAGTTTTCCCTCTGTCACCGCAACCACTACCTCCCTCCCCATAATCTGTCTCTTCATATGGGCGTCAGCATTATCCTCTCCAACATTGTGCCTGTATTGTGAAACAGGCTCATGCGGGGCCAGCTCTTCCAGCCACACGTCATAATCGTGATG
>JAUWPC010000111.1 GCA_030611815.1 Desulfobacteraceae bacterium | reverse complement strand
ATCACCATTTCTAGGAGACTGTTTTGATCCCTTAATTGCATAAATAAAATGTCAAAATAAGTTTAAAAGCCACAAATATAGGCTATTTCTTCATTTTTGATGCTTTGCTGGAATCCACTACAGGTGGCATCCTGAAAGCAGAAAAAAACAGCCATGTTATTTAGTGTCTGAACGAAAACTGTCTTTTTCGCCCATATCTGCGTCAGACTCATCAGGCACTCAGTCATCTGAGTGCCTGATCGTCTTCCTTGATCTGAACAAAAAATCCTAGTTTTCGTTCGGACACTATTTATGCAACTATAGGGGTTATCCATATTCTTCCATGATCTTCTTAAGCATAGACCTGTTCACATCCCGCCAGACCAAAGGCCCTTCATCTAAGATCGGAAAGTGCGCTTCAAAGGGTAACCGGTTGTTTCGGTAAATAGCGCCAATCGGTATTTTATCCCCCCACTCATAAGCCACCTTCATGGCTGCTTCCCAATCTGTTGGATCGTGGTTGGAGGACAATGCATAACATCTCTTCTTATACCAAGCAAAGGTGTTGACCGTGTTGAAAGAAATACAGGGCTGTAAAACGTCAATCATGGCAAAACCCCGATGGGAGATACCTTGCTGAATCAGCTCCGACAGATGATCAATCTCACCGGAAAAACCGCGGGCCACAAAACCGGCACTCATGGCCACAGCCACAGCGACAGGGTTAAAAGGCGCCGATGGCACACCTTGTGGCTGGGCCTTGGTTACAAAACCTTCAGAGGAGGTGGGGCTTGCCTGACCCTTGGTCAGGCCATACACTTGGTTGTTGTGCACCAAAAGTGTTACATCAATGTTCCTTCGGATGGCCGCCAGAAAGTGGTTGCCACCCTCTCCGTAACTACACCCATCGCCACTTTCAACAATGACGGTGAGTTTCGGGTTGGCAAGCTTCGCCCCCGTGGCCACTGGAAGTGATCGGCCGTGGAGGCCGTTGAAGACATTCGCGTTCAGGTAATGGGGAGCCTTAGCGGCCTGCCCAATCCCTGAGATAAACAGCACCTTGTGGGGTTTTCTCCGGCCAGCTGCCAGCGCTTTTTTGACCGCCTCTAAAATAGCGTGATTTCCACAGCCCGGGCACCAGGCTGTCTCGTAATGTCCGTAATCATCAGTATCTACCATGTCTATCCTCACCGTCGATTCGAATCACCGATTTAATTCTCGAAGTATTGACTCGGGTGTAATCGGCAGTCCATCATATCGAAGGACCTTCTTTTTGATTTCAAACCCCGTCTCTCGCCGGATCAGCCGCGCCAGTTGGCCATTGGCATTGCTCTCAACGCTTATGACCTGCCTCGCATCCTCTAAGTACGCTAAGAACTGGTCGGGAATCAGCGGCCAAACCTGCGAAAAATGAAGCGAGGCAATCCTTTTTCCTTCGGATCTCAAGCGTGAAGCAGCCTCTACGACGGCACCCTCGCTTGAACCCCACGAGACAAAAAGCTGATCCGGTCCGGCATCTCCCTCCATAACCGGAGGAATAACCTCGGCTTGAATCCCTTTCTCCTTTCTCAGCCTCTTTTCTACCATTTTCCGTCTCAAGGTAAGATCTTCCGTAATATGACCTCCCTCTGTATGTTCATCGCTATCGGCTACCACCAAATGTTCGGTCATACCCGGAAGGAGGCGCGGAGAAATACCGCTTTCCGTGATGGCATAACGGTCATAGGTCGACATCCCGGCGGTTCCAGTGCATCCAGCTAATGGGGGAAGATTCTCAACGTCAAAGGGGATCACACTGCGATAGGAGTCTGCGAGAAACTGGTCGGTCAAGAGAAATATCGGGCCCTGGTATCGCTCTGCAAGCTCAAAGGCCTTGCGCGTTAGGTGAAAGCATTCTTCCACCGTTCCAGGCGCAAAGACGGCGCGCGGAAACTCACCATGCCCCGCGTGCAAAACAAACTCAAGGTCCGCCTGTTCGGTTCGTGTGGGGAGGCCGGTCGCAGGTCCCGGACGTTGGGCCACCACGACCACCAGAGGAGTTTCGGTCATGGCTGCCAGACTGACCCCTTCCACCATCAGGGCGAATCCACCCCCTGATGTTGCCACCATACTGGGGGCTCCCGCAAAGGAAGCCCCTATAGCCATGTTGATGGCCGCAATCTCATCTTCCGCCTGTTCCACAATCAGACCCATTTGCTTGGCATGGGACGCCAGGTTCAGGTTGATGGAGGTGGCGGGAGTCATGGGATAAAAGGCGCAGAACATTGCGCCGGCGGAAAGGGCCCCGAGCGCGATAGCCTCGTTCCCGTTCATCATTAAGCGCCGGGAGGTATTCGAAGTAGTGGGGAGTTTAAGGCCGGGTTTTGAGTGTTCCGCCGACCAGTTTATGGCTGCCGAAAGCGCAAGCCGGTTTTCTACAGCCAAACTCGCATTCTTCTTTCCAAGAAAATCTTCTAACGCCCCTGCCATCAGGTCTTCACTCAAACCGGCGAGGGAACCGGCAACACCAAGGGCAACAATATTTGAGAACCTGTCTTGCGCCAGTTCCTTGAAAGGTACTTTCAAAAGAAGATCGCTATCAATATCAATATCTAAATCGTCATCAAGGACAATGAGCCCGTCAGACGACAGGTCTCTTTGATGAAGCGTAACGGTGTCACTGTCAAGGGCAACCAAAAGGTCGACTCGTTCCCGTGGGGCAATCATCTTTTCAATCCCCGCGCGAACGGCAAAGGTGTTATGCCCGCCCCGTATGCGAGACAGATAGTTTTGTGTCACGAAGATGGAATAGCCGCCTCGCACCAGGCTTTTGGCCAAGAGTTGTCCCAAGGTGACCAGACCCTGACCGGCTGAACCGCCGATAAGGATATTCAACGTATTATCTCTCATCCAAGACCCCTGTAATAAATGTCAGCCATTGAAATTAAATCCCGCTGACAGAATCTGATCCTTTATTTTAGAAACATCCACCCTTTCAGAAATTGCTTTAGTCATTTTACTAAAGCCTTTTGTATCCCCTAACATAATACACCCAGTGATCTTATCATTCTCAATGACGATTTTCTTGTATATTTTTTCATCGGTGAAAACCTGCGATTCGAATTCATTTTCAGCATCGATATTGCCCGCGGAAGCCAAATCAACCCCCACCACTTTCAGGGTGTTGGCCATGACGGTTCCCTCATAGACCATGTCTCCCCCGGCCATGTTGTTGCCGGCAATTTTTCCCTGCTCCATGGCGGCAGGCCATATGCCGTAAGGCATTCCCTTGAATTCGGCCACATCACCGGCCGCGTAGATATCGGCCCGGTTCGTCTGGAGGTGTTCATCCACCTTGATGCCTTTATCATGGTCCAGACCCAAATTTTTGGCCAGTTCCATGTTGGGACGGACCCCTGCTGAGATGATAACCATTTCCGACGACAGGATCTCTCCGCCTTCCAGAAGGACCCCGCCGACCTGATCACCACCCGTGATCTCCTCTGTCTTTGCGCCAAGCCTGAAGGAAAACCCCATCTTTTCCATGATTCCCTGAAGTCTTTTCGCGCCGTCCACATCCAGCTGCCTCGGCAAGAGTCTCGGGAAAAACTCTACCACCGTAACCCTTTTTCCCAACTTACCGAGGGCATTTCCGGCCTCAAGGCCAAGCAACCCGCCGCCAATAAGAACAACGTCTTCAATCTTCCCGGCATAGGCCGAGATGTCACGCGCGTCTTTGATCGTGCGAAGGGCAAAGACGCCTTTTTTTTCAGATCCCTTTATCGGCGGGATAAACGGATGGCTCCCGGTGGTAATTAAAAGACGATCATAAGAGAGTGTCCGGTTATTTTCCGTAATGATGACTTTTTCCTGATGTTCCGCCCTTACTATTCGAGTCATGAGCTCAAGATTGATATTCTGATCCCTATACCATTCTTCTTTCTTGGCAACTAAATCATCTTCCCCTATCTCTCCTGAGATGTATTCATTTAACCTTATCCTGTAATAAAAGGGGAGATCCTCGCCGGTCACTATCGTAATATTCCCTTCTTTGTCTATCTTGCGGATATTTTCTGCAGCGGTTGTCCCCGCGACCCCATTCCCTATAATCAAATAATTAGACATACGCCAACCTCCTTTTTCTATTTTTTCTTGTCCTTTTCCAACCCGAAAACCTTGTGTTCATCTTACCCTAACCTGGATAAACCGGAAAAGTGCCTAAAGTTATGGTAACAACCAAAGCATATATGGTTTCAGGTCTCAGATGAAATTCCTCAACCATGGGCCGCTTAATTTGGGTTTGCCCACTAATTGGGGAACGAATTTGTTGAAAACATAAATGAGGGGTATGCAAACGCCTAAACTCGCTACGGTCATCAAACAGCCCACCCAGAAGACGGTCAGCCCGGAACCGGAAAGGGTATCCAAAACCCATTTTGCGACCCGGCCATTGATATAGTGATAGAAAATGCCGTTGAGACACATAAGGATCAGGGTGTTTTGCCCCATCCAGACGATTGTCTTTTGCGAGGGTGTGATTTTGGCAAGAAAAAGTATCAAGAAAGAACCCGCAACAACCGTAATGGGAAACCAGAAGAAATTTCCATGCGAGGCGAATATTATCACTACGGCATCATAAACGCTGAAATTGAAAGGCCCGGTGTTCAATTTGTATGTGAACAGGACAATAAGGAAAGTGATAATCACACCTGGCACCAATATCTTCAGCGACACCTTGTCCACGAGGAATTTCTTGCGCCTCAAATAGACGCCCATCAAATAAAAGGCGTACATGGTAATCGCCTCATGGATGAAGAGATAATTCCATCCGATTACCCTTCCCTTCAACGGGTTAAATATATCCAATTTCAAATTGAGCCAGTATCCGACCACGTAAAATACAACGGCACCGATCAAGATCTTTGAATTGGATTTTAAAAACCGGAACGCCCCATAATGGACAAGTTCAACGGAAAACAACATAAGAATAAACCAGGACGGGACACAAAACAAGGGTATCCCAAAGAGGGTGTTAACCAGCCCTTTAATATACCCTTCAACGCTTGGCAGTTTTATGCCATAAAATTCCCCGGGAAAGAAGACGGGCAGCACCATGAATATCGCTGTAAAAAATATGAAGGGGACAAGACGGGAAATAAAGCGGTGTTTTACATATTTTCCGAAACGAAACTCGATGTCACTTTCCTTGACCACATAGCCTGCCAAGACAAAAAAAACCACCATGTGAAATGAGTATATGAATTTGTATTGATCAAAGCCAGCCGGATTTTTCAGCAACATGAACCGCTCGATGAAATGGCCGTAAAAAACCAGAGCCATGGCGTAAAACCGCGCGACATCAATTACCCAAATTCTTCCTTTTCCTGACTCCGTTTCCGTACTCATAAGCCAAATGCCTCTTCATAAAAGGGGTCACGTCGGGAATGACGGTTGCGGTATCTCATCCCAATTCCCATTTTCACGGGGACAAGCTTTAACAAACTGGTAATGCTCCCTATCGCCAGCCTGATCTGACGCTTTGCTTAATGTCCAATAGTTTGCCATTCTCCACCTCCTTTGGTCGGGCCATACAAGCGCAATGGGGACGGGCCCTGACGTGTGACAGATCCCACATGATCTGTTGAATACCCCTCCTGATTTTCCTGTCCTCTTCCAACCTGCAAACCTTGACAGAATCGTCGCAATCTTTAATGGCTAAGGTTGTGCTTTCTTCCACTTCTGACTGGCCAGGACCACAGAGGTTTCCACTTGTCGCTTCGGAATCGACCAGTACTTTCTAAGAAGGTAATTCTTTTCTTCCTCTGACACGATGGAGTAACCGTTACTTTTGTAAAATGCTATTGCCCATGAGGCCTCCGCCCAGGTGCCAACAAGGATGGGGTTTTTTGTCATACTCTCCAAATGCTGGAGCAGTCTTGTTCCGATTCCCTTCTTTTGGGCTTGCATTAGCACATAGGCGTGGCGGATAAGCGTAACATCTCCCCTGTCCTGGACCCCCATGATTCCGAGAAGCCGTCCATCTTGTTCCAGGCCCCAAAAAATAACACCATCTTCAATTTCGTGCCTCACTTCTTCAAATGGCATGTACGGCTCATGCCAACGGTCTTCTGGTATGACTCCTTTATAGGCTTGAGCAGCGTTGTTGATAATCTTAAAGATCGTATTGAAGTCGGTTTCTGTACACTTCCGTATCATTTCTATCTTATGCATAGCCTATCCCACAAACCCCGCAGTTAACGCAATTTGCATTGTAAAATATGTCCACTAATTTCTGAGCTATTGCCAAATAGCCTGCTTGTCAGAGAGCGTAAAATGGGGTCAGGTCGTGACGTGTGTTGAACACCCCCCCGAAAAGGATAACCTATCTCTGATTGCTCTTACCATTGTGAATGCCTATATTAAAAAGCATTTTTCAATCATTGTGTTGTCACATGTCACGGCTTGGCCCCGATCTTCATTGCCGGGCAAATAAGGAACGGTCTCGTGGAGAGGCAGTCATTTGCTTTCTTAAGAAATTCCTCCTGCTCACAGCATTTCGGCCAATACAAAGAAACGCATAAAATCATATGCGTCCCGCTTTTCCAGGGACCTTTACTATAAAGAGGCCAGGGCCTCGTTTGCCTGCTTCAGAAACACTTCCGATTTGCATTCCTCAAGAAGTTCAGCGGCCTCTGTGAAACAGTCCCGTGCCTGGTCGGATTTACCTTTTGCCTTGTGGAGACGACCGAGATCCAGATAGGCCTGGCCCTGAAGGAACTTTGCCCCTATCTCTTTTGCAACCTCAATGGCCCTATTGAAGTGCTCTTCGGCCTTTTTGCCTGCCGAGGGGACGTTTTTCAAGATGAAACCAACATTTTTTGCCATGGTGGTCAGGCTGACCGTGACTGATTTATCCACGATCTGCAAATAAACCCGCCCCAGGGCGCGCTCTATTATGGCAGACCAGGGTCTTCTCTGATTTTCATGGCAGGCCAGTAGTGCCTTCTCAATCATTTTTAAACCCTGCCCCATCTGACCTTTTGCAATGGAAACAAGCCCAAGCAATGCATGGGTTGGAGTTCCAAGTAACTCGCAGCCAAAATCCCGGCTATAAGAAGCAACTTCCTGGAGGGCCTCTTCAGCTTCCTGGAACTGACCGCTTTGGGCATTGCCTAAACCGAGGGAAAACCTTGAAAATTGAGAATAAAATGGGTCTTGTGCGATTTGAATCCCTTTGCTAAAAGCATCAATGGATGTTTGGAAATCGTCATCCACAAAAAGACTAAGCCCTGTGACAAAATGACCCATCACTATGCTTCTTATATTGGAATGCCTCTGGCCGTAATCCAAAATGGTTGTTCCTGTTTCCAATCCTCTTGCCTTGTCTCCTTTATAAAAACAAGCGTACCCGATCCCTCCCAGGGATTTAAAAAAAAGGTAATGGTCAGATGGGATATGTTTTGATATCTCCTGAGCCCTTTCACCAAAACTTATTGCCTCGTCTAAAAGGCCCAGGTCCGTACAGGTCCATGCAAGCCATGTGCAGGCGTAGCCGATAACCTGCTGGTCCTCGATCTTTTCACCAAGCTCAAGTGCCTTAAGAAGATATTCATATGAATCCTTTAGCCTCGCTCTGAAATAGAGAGAACAGCCATACCAGGCATAGAACATCCCAAGTCTGGCCTTGTCATCCAGAGACTCGGCCAATTCCCTATGCGCACTCAGCAAATCAACCTGCTCCCTGAAATTCCCCCGGTAATAATAGACTAAGGACCATTTGATAAGGAGTTCGATGAGAAGGCCGTCTTCATCCTTTGTCCTTTCGAGTTTATCGTTCAGGAGGTCAAATGCCTCCTTGAAATAATGGTGGGATTCCTCCACCGCATACCTTCCCAGGCTCTTCTCCCCTGATTTTATTAAATAATGGATCGCCTTAAGGGTGGAATGGCCTTGTTTGAAATGAAAGGCTAAGGTCTCATAAAATTCGGGAATTCGATCGCGGAATAACTGCTCCATTACCAGAGCGATTCGCTCATGGATCGCCTTACGCTCTTTCTTGAGAAGACCGTTGTAAACGACTTCCTGCGTCATAGCGCTCTTGAACACATACTCCAAATCCGTTTGAAAAGACCTGGCGTGGATTAGATCAAGACGTTCGAGTCCGGTCAGATTTCTGTCTAAATGTTCCTTCAAATTCGTGCAATTCCTGAGTAAGTCATAGAGGAATGTCCGGCCGATGACCGAGGCCTCCTGGAGAATCCGCTTTGACTCGCTCTCCAAATGATCGAGCCTGGCAGCGATAATACCATGGATCGTTGAAGGCAGATCCATCTGGCTGATTGGCCGGTTAAGGCTCCATGCCCCATTGCTACGGGTCAGGGTACCTGCTTCAATCAAGGCATTGATCACCTCTTCCAGATAAAAAGGATTGCCCCCTACATTTTCCTGGATAAATCGCCAAAGATCCTTAGGGATCTCTTTAGCCTTGAGAAGGGATGCCAACATTATTTGTGCTTCTGATAATGACAGATCCTGAAGTTGGATCTCCTGGTATTGCGCCCTTAGGCCGCTTAATTGGTGGGTTGTAAATAGGCTGATGGTCGGCCTGTACACGCAGATAAACAGGGCGGGATATCTGAATTCTGATAAGACGAATCGGAGTAAGTCTATAGACGATGGATCTGACCAGTGAAGGTCTTCTAAACAGATGACTGTTGGCGCCCTCTGAGCCAGCCCGGAAAGAATCGCATGAATAGCCTCCTGGAGCCGGGATTTCCAGAACTCGGGGCTCACCTCTTCAATCTCAGGGTAGCTAAGGGAATAGAGGCTTCCCACGTAAGGTATCACATCCTCTCGCATCCCCACCAGAGATTGTACTCCTGACTCAATCTTCTCCCTGACCTTTTCAGAAGTATCCCCTTCCTTGATTTGAAACCCCCGTTTAAACAGGTCAATCAGGGGAAAATATGGGATGTTTTGAGCATAGGCATAGGCCTGCCCATCCAACCATTGAATCTCATTGAGATCCAGGGTCTCCTTGAACTCCTCCACGAGCCTGGTCTTTCCTATGCCGGTCTCACCGCAGATGGAGAAGATCGCGCCTTTTCCCTCCCGGAGCTTTTCGGCCGCTTCTCTAAGCTGGGCTAACTCCACTTCCCGTCCAATCAGATCAGCTCTCAAGCCGTGGTGACGGTGGGTCGTACTGGGCTGCTCCTTTGGGGATAAAACCTTGTGAATCCGAATAGGCTCTGCCTTCCCCTTGACCTTAGCCGGTTCTAAGGCCTCAAAAACAAAATACCCTTCAGCCTGATGAAATGTGTCCGGCCCGACGATGATTTGATCCGCCTCGGCCAGACCACTCAACCGGGCCGCCACATTGATGGTATCCCCTGCAACGCCATGTGTCCCCTTCTCCATGTCCACTTCACCTGTCACCACAAGGCCGGTATTGATGCCGGTGTGCATGGTTAAGGGTTTCCCGATCTTTTCTTCTAATTCAGGGCTTACGGCCTTAATCAAATCATGTATCTCTTTAGCAGCCTTGATGGCCCTGACAGGATCATCTTCGTGCGCCTTCGGGACACCGAAAAGGGCCATTACCGCGTCACCGATGAACTTTTCTACGAATCCATCGTACTTATTCACGGTCTTTGAAATTTCACCAAAGATTCGACTGGTGATCTCCTTTACTTCTTCCGGGTCAAGCCTCTCCGACATGGCAGTATACCCGGACATATCTGAAAAGAGGGCGGTAACGTATTTTCGCTCTCCTTCAATTGCCTCAGGCGTAGCGGGGGCATAGTGGGGTGCACTTTCAGGGGTGGGCGATTCTTGATCTACATCAGTCAAGGGAGAGGCTTCTTTCGGTTTACTTAAATCAAAACCACATTCCCCACAGAATTTGAAGTTCGGGGGATTTGGAAAACTGCATCCAGGGCAAGTTCTTTCTAATTTGGATCCGCATTCCCCGCAGAATTTCATACCTTCCGGGTTTTC
>JAUWPC010000316.1 GCA_030611815.1 Desulfobacteraceae bacterium | reverse complement strand
CGCTATCATCTCTTCTTTATCAAACAGCAGCGTATAACCTGCCTCAACAGCCAGGACCGCGCCTTTTACCTTGGACATCGCCTTTATAGTTTCAAGACCTACACAAGGCACGTCAAATCTGAGGTCCTGATTTGGTTTACTAACCTTCACCACAACGGCCTTTTCCTTGGCTAATCGCCCACCCCTTAGGATAGTAGCGTCGGTGCCATCAATCGCTTCAAGGGCCAGGACCGTCTTTTTCCTTACAACCACACACTGTCCGATATCCAATCGGCCCAATTCTTTGGCCACCTTCCATCCGAAATGTACATCTTCCTTTTCGGTCTTATTAGGTCTTCTCGCCGTAAGACATCCCTCTGGCGCTATCAGCTCAGGCAAAAACCGGGTGGAACTTATAATTTTCACACCTTCCTTGGCTAATTCCTTTGTCACGGCTCTTAAGATATCATCATCATGAAAAATGGCAAGTCTTGACATGATTGCAAGGCCTTTAAGATCAGGCCTTATCTTTCCGAACATCCGCTTCTTGGTAATAGTCCCTGCCATCAGGGCGTTTCTGACGCCATTTTTCTTAAAAGCCTTAATCAATTGCCCCAACTGCCCTAACTTTATCCAGACAATCTCATCGACCTTGTCTGACAATGAAGGCTCGGTCTCATCATAGTGCGCCACGGCCACAATTCGCACACCCTGTTTTCTCGCAGCCTCTGCTATTAGCAGGGGAAACTGCCCGCCCCCGGCAATCATGCCAACTGTTTCGCCATTCTCAACTATCAATGAAAGTGCCTAAAGTTTAAAGTGCCTAAAATGCCTAAAGTTGGTGTTTTTTCACCCCTTAGGTGCCAGTCAGTCTTGGATTAAATCAACAATCATCAATCAACAATCATCTAAGTATGCCTCTTTTTGACTCACCAAGAAAATCTAAAAGCATCTCCAATTCGGGAATGAGATCAAGTTCCTGCCTCACCTGATCTATTCCATCGCTTAGGTTCCTGTTTTTCCGCCAGAGGATGCTGTATGCTTTTTTCAGCACGTCGATAGTCTCTTGTGAGAAGCCTCTCCGAATCATCCCCTTTTGATTAATCCCATATAGCTTGGCCCTTGGGCCTGCCGTGATCATAAAGGGGGGCACATCCCTGTCAATCCCTGCTTTGGCTCCAAGATAAGCATGGGCGCCTATCCGGACAAACTGCTGAACAGCCAAGAAAGCCCCTAAAATCGCATATTCTCCAATCTGAGTGTGGCCTCCCAAGGTGGCCCCGTTGGTCAGGATGACATAATCCGCAAGATGGCAGTCATGGGCAACATGCGCATAGGCCATAAGGTAATTGTTATTCCCTATAACCGTCTCCCACTCCTCTTTTGTGGTGGCCCGGTTTATGGTAACATATTCCCTGACTATATTGTTATCACCCATTATCAAACGCGTGTCTTCGTTACTGTAACCTGTGTCCTGAGGTGGTGTGCCTATGGAGGAAAATGGATATATTCTGTTTTTCTCTCCCATACGGGTATGACTATCAATAACCACATGAGGCCCTATCACTGTATCACGCCCAATAATAACATCTTCCCCCACTGTGCTATAGGGGCCTATCTTAACCCCGGCAGCGAGTTCAGCCTCCGAACTGACCACTGCCAATGGATGAATTTCCGTATTATTAGTCATCAATCCAATCACCCTATGACAGCCACGAGATTTGCTTCAGCAACCAGATCACCGTCCACAAAGGCCTTCCCGGCCATCTTCCATATCCTGGACCCTGTTCTTAAAGCCTCAGCTTCGAATCTGATCTGGTCGCCCGGGACAACCGGCTTTCTGAATTTGACCTTATCCATAGAAACAAAAACAATTTCACCCATCTCTTCTCGCTCCATTACGTTCGGGATCGATAAGCGGGCAAGCACCCCCCCTACCTGCGCCATTGCCTCAATGATAAGCACCCCCGGCATTATCGGGTTGCCCGGAAAATGCCCTTGAAAAAAGGGTTCATTTGCCGTCACGTTTTTTATACCAACCACCCTTTTGCCCAACTCCATTTCAATGATCTTGTCAACTAACAAGAAAGGGTAGCGGTGGGGAAGAATCCTTATGATATCTTCATATTTCAAGGGAAGATCCATGATTAAACCTGCTCCTTCTCTAATTGCTTCTCCAATTCCTCCATCTTTTTTTCAAGATCTCTGAGACGTTGGTTGAATTCGGGAAGCCGTGTTGTCAAACTGGAGACCTTAAGGTGGAGGCGATGGGAAATGGCCGGAGACCCTGAGACAACCTTTCCAGGAGGGATCGATTTCACAACACCAGATTGTGGGGCAATCATGGCCCTGTCCCCAATCTCAATATGATCAATGGTGCCGACCTGCCCCCCGATAATGACCTCACGTCCGATATGGCAGCTCCCGGAGATCCCTGCCTGAGCAACTATTATTGAATCCTCTCCAATGACCACATTATGGGCCACTTGCACCAGGTTGTCGGTTTTTGTTCCCCTTTTTATCCATGTCTTTCCCAATGCAGCACGGTCTATGCAGTTGTTAGCGCCGATCTCCACGTGATCATCGATCTGAACTATGCCAGTCTGGGGGATCTTTACTGAAGAGGAGCCATCCCTGACAAAACCGAACCCATCATCCCCTATGACAGTGCCGGAATGGATGATTACATCGTTTCCGATCAGGCAATCTCGCAGAATGGTTACGTTAGGATATATCAAGCTTCTCTTTCCAATCTTTACTCTTTCACCTATGAACACCCCGGGGAAGATAGTTGTTTCGTCCCCAATCTCCGCGCCTTCACCGACATACACCAATGGGTAAATCGACACGCCTTTTCCGATCAGGCTGTTTTCATGGATGACGGCCCCCTGGCTTACCCCCGGATGCCTCGACAACGGAGGGGCAAAAACAGCCGCTACCTTTGCATATGATAATTCGGGACTGGAGACCACCACCTGGGCCCCTTTAAAAGATTGGTCATCCCGGGAAATCAATATGGCGCCGGCCTTGGTTTTCTTGAGGGCTTTCCTGTATCGCCGGTCAGCAAAAAAAGAGATCTCTGAGGGGCCTGCATCATCCAACGAGTTGATGCCCGTAATAATAAAGCCCCTGTCTCCAAGGACCTCTCCCCCCACAAGTTCCGCAATTCTCTCAAGTGTTATTTCCAAAACTCGCCATCCTCTATTGGTTCATCTTGTCGTATGCCTCGGTTACCTGCTTCGTAATATCAATGGCATTATCATAATAGATAAGCCCCACTGTGCCATCCTCCAAGATGATGGTGTATCTCTCCTTTTGGGACATTTTTTCAACAATTTTTTCTATCTCTTTCCCGATTTTTCTCGTTGCCTCAAACTCAGCGTCTTTCATCTCCTGGGTGACTTCGCCATACATGTACTTGTAATGCCGGGTCCTTTTCCCCAATTCCATCTCCTTGTCTTCTTTGGCATCAAGGCTCAACATCATACTCTGTTTCCTCAACTCTTCTTCGATTTTTGCTATCTGGGCCCTCTCCCCATCCAACTTCTTCTGAAGGGCATTGAACTTTTTCTTCAACCCCTCCCTGATTTTCTGAAACCTGACAGAATTCTGTTGAAGCTTCTGCATATTAAGTACTCCGATTTTGACGTCTTCTGCCCAAACAATCCGGTTTTGCAGACAAAAAAGTAACGAAAAACAGAAAAACAATAGACTAATCCTTTTCATTTCTACCCCCTCACGATTGATGATTGTTGTAGCGAAGCGTAAATCCCGCCTTGACCAGATTTAGGGCGGGAATGATTGTTGATTAAAAAACGCTTAACCCGAAACTCGCAACTCGTCGGCTAAAGCATACCACCTACGCTAAACTCCCATTTGCCGGGTGATTCATCTCCCTGCCTATCCAGTTTAAAACCATACTCAAGACGAAGTGGCCCGATCGGCGAATACCATCTGATACCGGCTCCGGCAGACTTTTTGATTCCGCTAAAGGTCCAGCTCTGCGAATCG
>JAUWPC010000418.1 GCA_030611815.1 Desulfobacteraceae bacterium | reverse complement strand
ACGTCCTCTCCGTCGGCAAGCTGAGCTCTATGGACTTGTCCTAAGGAGGCGGAGGCCAGGGGAGTTTCCTCAAAGCTCTTGAAGATCTCTTTCAGTGGGGCTCTGAGTTCGCTTTGGATGATTTCTTCCACCTCGGTATGGGGGAAAGGCGGCACATTATCCTGCAGCTTTTCCAATTCCCGGATAAATTCCACGGGGAGAAGATCGGGACGGGTGGACAGGATCTGCCCCATTTTGACAAAAGTGGGGCCCAGCTCCTCCACAGCCATCCTCACACGCCCGGCCCGGGAAAGTGTTTCTATTTTCTCCCTCCTCTTCTTAGAGATCATCTGCAGGCCGATCTCTATGTACTGTTCAATTTTCAGAATATCTACGAGGTCACCGAACCCATACTTGAAAAGAATTGTAAGGATCTGGCGGTAGCGCTGCATGTGGCGGTACGTCCTTCCTAACATACCGATCTTTTGGATAATCATGGTCTTGTCCTTTCCTTGCTCAATAGTATCTCAGTCTTGACCAGAACAGCTCATTCAGCTTATCATCCTCATAATGATTTGTGCAAGGCGCTTTGTTGTACCATGTTCCAGACCTGCCCGCCATTACAGTCGTTCAGACGAGGTAGGCGGGTTTGTGCGCATGTAGAAGCGGTCGGTTTTCCCGTACAAAAATTTTACAAAATGGTGTATGCTGATGAGAATACAACCTTTGAACCCCTGCCCGCAATGCTTCGCAACGCGAGGCAGGCGGGTCTGAACCTTTGAACCAGTGAACGGCTACAAATATCACAGGGTCTGATGTGTCTGATATGGCGACTCATATTTCTGATGCCATCATAATGCGAACCTGGGAATTTGGCGAGACAGATCTTTTAGTTAGTTTCTTCACCTCTGACAGAGGCCGGCTCAAGGGAGTGGCCAAAGGGGCGAGGAAAAGCAGGAAGCGCTTTGCCAATTGCCTTGATCTGTTTTCTCTTGTAAAGTTAGAATATGAGCTAAAAAGGGGCAGGGAACTTTATTTCCTCCATTCCGGCAAATTTGTTCATGCGTTTCCCGGGATCAGGTCCGATTTTTCATCGTTGTCCTTGGCGAGCTACATGATCGAACTCACGGAAATCCTTTTCCCTGTTGGCGTGGTCGCAAAGAGGATGTTTGAGCTATTGAATGGTTCATTCTCTGCCTTGGACGAGGACAAAAAAATCGATAAATTGCGCATCCTCTTCGAGACCAAGGCCATGGCCCTTGGAGGATATAGGATCAACCTGGACAAGTGCTGCGATTGTGGCAGGCCTTATGCCGGGGAAGGGAGGGCAGCTTTTAAACAGAGTAAGGGGGGCATTGCCTGTCTGAAATGCGGGCAGGAATCTAAACTCTCGCCCGGTTTAGGCCCGTCCACTGTAAAGGCCTTAAGGGTCATCCAGTCAACGCCGTGGGGTAAGGCACAGGCCTTGGACCTGACGAATGAAATGGTCCATGAGATCAAACCGGTCCTCAAACTCCATATCGAATATCGAATCGGACAGCGGTTAAAGACGGCTGAATATCTTGATTAATCGTGCCTTAAAGATCCCAATGGGGAAGACAATCAAAAAACTGAGCGTCAGATTAACACTGACTGAAAAATCGAGGTATTTTCAACGTGTGATCAGTTAGGGAATGGGGCACATCTTAAATTGTGAATTACTGTTAAGAGAGGAGGGTAGAAACATGGTTCGAAGCATCAAAATGGTTATTATGGTAATGCCACTGTTCTTGTTGGTATTGGTTGGCGCCACCGGTGTTTACGCCCAATTCGGCTTAGGCTCGCCAAAAATTCAACAACAACCAGAACATAAAGCTTTATCATCCGACAATGGTAGATTTGTTTTCGGGCAGATATCCGGTTCCAGCAAAGACCAGTTTATGCTTGATACGGCTACTGGCCGGTTATGGCGAATTGGAGCGAGTGGAAAACTTGGAACATTTTTAAAATCCATTCCATATCGCAATGCAAAAGGAGAATGCACTATTCTGCCTGAAGAGATCTCAGATGCAGCACCGAAGAAGTCAGGGGATAAATAACAGAGTACGCACAAGAAAGACATCATGTCCCCTCATAGACGTGATGCCTTTCAAAAATCATTTCTCATGAATTACAGCTTGGTAACGTTCTTGGCCTTAGGCCCACGGTCGCTTTCTTCAATCTCGAAG
>JAUWPC010000030.1 GCA_030611815.1 Desulfobacteraceae bacterium | reverse complement strand
TTATCGGATACGGGAGGGCATTTCTGTTAGAGGATATTGACGAGAAGAGGCTGGCATTAGATATTATTGTGGAACATTATTCAGGGCGGGTAAATGAATACAAAGAAAAGATGGTAGATCATTTAGCAATTATCAAGATTCAAGTAGAGAGTATGACCGGGAAAAAGTCAGGATATTGATTCCACAAATGCCTACATTTCTCCAAAGGCTGCATCCAAAACCCCAATGATAAAATCCACGTCCTCGCGGGTGATACACATCGGCGGTTTAATCCGCAACACGTTGCCGTAAAAACCGCCCTTCCCTATCAGTAAACCCATCTCCTTAGACCTTTCAAACACCTGGGCACACGCATCTTTGGCAGGTTCCTTGGTCTTTCGATCCTTTACAAGTTCCACCCCTGTCATCAACCCCCTGCCCCGCACGTCCCCAATGAGGTCATACTTTGACATGAGTTTTCCCAGTCCTTCGATGAGATGCCCGCCCGTTTCCAGGCAATTTTGTTGAAGGTTTTCGCGATCTATAACCTCCAGAACGGCCTTGCCCATGGCACAGGATACGGGATTTCCCCCAAAGGTATTGAAGTGTATGCGATTCGCAAGAGAGCGCGCAATATCCGGTGTGGTGATCACCGCGGCCAGGGGGGCGCCATTTCCGATACCTTTAGCCAGGGTGACAATATCGGGAATTACACCCTGGGTCTCAAACCCCCAGTAATGTGTCCCCATTCGACCAAAACCGGTTTGGACCTCATCTGCTATGCATACACCACCGGCCTGGCGCACATAATCATAAGCGGCTGGCAGAAATCCGTCAGGGTAAATGACGGTCCCTCCAACCCCCTGTATCGATTCAGCAAAAAAGCCGGCAATTCGACCTGGTGTGGCAAACTCCATAAGGCTCTTGATGTCAGCGGCATACTTGGCGCCGGCGTCCGGATCATCGCGCCCCCATGGCCCCCTGTAGGGATCGGGTACAATGGAATGATGTATCCCGAAGCTGTGGGGATAGTTATATTTCCATGTGCTGTGGGCGGTGAGACCCATGGTCGAGGCGCTTCCCCCATGGTAGGCATTGCGCAGTGCAATCACGTCGTAATTGCCTGTATAGAGGCGGGCCATCAAGAGAGCCAGATCATTTGCCTCTGATCCCGAATTTACAAAGTAGCAGACACTGAGATCGCCCGGCATTTTCTCCGCTAACATCCTGCTGTATTCGGCAATATTCGGATGAAGATAGATCGTTGTTGCATGCTGCAGCATTTCCATCTGTTCGCGGGCCTTTTTAGTCACGTAAGGATGGCAGTGGCCCACGCTGATTGTGACGATGCCGCCGAAGGCATCTAAGTATCTGCGCCCCTTTTCATCATAGACATACTGCATGGAACCTTCAACGATCATTACGGGCTTATCATAGTAAGTAACCAGAGCCGGAGTCAGATAGCGCTTGCGCATATCCATCACCTCTTCAAGAGATGGACCGGAGTAATGTTTGACCTGATGATCGTACTCAGGGAGTTCGGGTGGTTTCATGGCGTTTTCTCCTATGATAGGATAATATCGCGCAAAGCCGCCAAGATCGCAAAGAGAAAATAACGAAAGATCTGTTTCAAAAACTTGACTCCGTTGCGTGAGGCCCTTTTTAACTCCGGTTTACCCGGGTTAGGTAATGGGTATTAGTTGCTTTCAAATGGAAAATCACACGATTTCAAACCCTCTGCTCAAAATTCACGATCTTGGGCTGTGAAGACGGTTAAAGGCAGGGGAACGGCCTTCAATCGCTCCAGTTCCCTTTCACAGGTGAGGTCGTAATGAATGGGTGTGATGGTAATCTTGTTCTGTCGCAGGGCAACGGAATCGTTGTCAGGATTGCCATTTTCAATGAATTTTTCACCCATGAGCCAGTAATACACATTTCCCCGAGGATCGTTGCGTCGTTCAAAGCGTTCCTCAAATCTGGAGGTCCCCTGCCTCGCCAAGCACACGCCCGTAATTTTTTCGGGTGGTACCGCGGGAATATTCACGTTCAGGGCTGTTCCATCCTTCAAATCACTCTTCATCATAAACCGGATGATCTTTTTGCTGAAACGGGCCGCAAAGCGGAAGTCCGGGTTTTTTAAAGTGGCAAGGGATATGGCGGCTGATCTTATACCCAAAAATGCCCCCTCAGTAGCCGCAGAGACCGTGCCCGAATACAGGATGTTGACGCCCACATTGGCGCCCACATTTATTCCTGAAAGGACTATGTCCGGGGGTTTGTCAAGCAATTCCCGTACCGCGATCTTTACACAGTCGGCAGGCGTCCCTTTCACGGCATGACCGAAAAATGCGCCACCCTTATGTACATCCTGAACCATGATCGGCGAGGTCAGGGTAATGGCATGCCCAACAGCGCTCATCTCCGATTCCGGCGCCACGATATGCACCTCGTGGTCGGATCTCAGTGCCTCATAAAGGGCGAAGAGCCCCGGGGCATGAATGCCGTCGTCATTAGTCAAAAGGATTCTCATGGTCCAGGCCTCATTAAGTGGTTGAGTCCCGCCTCCGGGGAGATTAAATGGTTCAAATGTTGTCCCAACTTTCTATTGCTTCTCACGGGGATCTTTTGTATATTTTATATTTAGGCCACTTTTTCTTATATGTAACCTATTTTTAATAGCTTACTAAAGGAATGTCAAACTTTAGACGGAGGATTTTATGCGGGAGATCTCAACCCAGACCATTGTCGATGCGGTCAAAGATGCGTCAATTCAAGCCAATCTTGAATTAGGTGACGACGTTGTTCAGGCCTTGGAGAGTGCGCTGGAATATGAAGAGTCGAATGTGGGAAAGGACATCATAAAAAAGCTGCTGGAAAATGCGAGGATAGCTCGAGAAGAGCGGATTCCCATATGCCAGGACACCGGAGTGGCTGTCCTCTTTGTCGAACTTGGCCAGGAGGTCTCAGTAAAGGGAGGCGGCCTGCACCAGGCCCTTGAAGAAGGGATACGGAAGGGCTACAAAGAAGGTTTCCTGCGTAAATCGGTGTGCCATCCCTTCACCAGGAAGAATACGGGCGACAATACGCCGATCATTGTGCATCTTGACCTGGTCTCCGGGGATAAACTCAAGATCTGGGTGGTGCCGAAAGGGGGAGGAAGCGAAAATATGAGTCGCCTCTTTATGCTCCTCCCTTCAGCGGGATGGGCCGGGGTAAAGGAAAAGATTGTTCAAACCGTGGCTGAGGCAGGCCCTAACCCCTGCCCGCCGACGATTATTGGAGTGGGGATCGGGGGCAATTTCGAGCGGTCTGCTATTTTGGCCAAAAAATCGCTTCTTAGAGCTTTGGGTACGCCGAATCCGGACCCTGAATTAGATGAAATCGAACAGGAGCTTTTGACTGAGATCAATAAAACAGGGATCGGCCCACAGGGACTCGGCGGGCGAGTGACTTCCCTTGCAGTTCACATCTTGATGATGCCATGCCATATTGCCAGCCTTCCCTTAGCCGTGAATATCCAGTGCCACGCAAGCCGACATGTGGAGGTCGTTCTTTGAGGGATCGATCTGTCACATGGTTGAGTCCCGCCTGAGATGGGATTGAGTAGTTGAGCGATAAGGCCTGAAGGAGGAGATTATGGGTAAGGAATATCATCTAAAAACCCCGCTATCTGTCGAAGATATAGAACCGCTCAGATCCGGGGATAGGGTCACAATCAGCGGAATCATTTACACGGCCAGAGATGCTGCCCACCGCAAGATTATGGAATTGATTGAAGCAGAAAAAGAACTTCCCATTCCGATTGAGGGACAAATCATATATTACGTGGGGCCATCTCCCGCCCCCCCGGGCAGGGTAATAGGGGCCGCCGGACCCACGACAAGTTACCGGATGGACCCGTTTGCGCCTAAATTGCTTGAATTAGGCCTGAAGGGGATGATAGGTAAGGGTAAACGATCGAAAGAGGTAATAGAGGCCATGGTCAGGCATAAGGGCGTCTATATGGCCGCCATAGGGGGCGCGGGCGCGCTCATGGCAAGGGCAATCAAGGCCGCGCGAGTGGTGGCCTACGAAGAGCTGGGCCCTGAGGCAGTCAGAGAGTTACGGGTAGAAAGTCTGCCCGCTATCGTGGTGAACGACACCCTTGGCAACGATCTTTATGTGGAGGGCCAAAAGAAATACCGGATAAATTAGCGTTAGGGGATTTTTGGGGGAAAATATGATGAGAAATATAACAGGGGGTCGCATCTGGTGGTGGCTGCTTCCGGCAGTGGTAGTGTTGGGCTGCCTCGGCTACTACTGGTATTCACAAACCGGACCAAAACCGGAAAAAGCGCTGGTGGCAGGAGACTTATCTCTGGTTGACAAAAAGGCGCCTTCAAAAGGAGTGCCGGGAATAAAGGATCTTGAAGGGAAACGCCCAGGTGGTAAGACTTTTCCGATTGATAAGAAGGCCCTTACGGAGCAAGGCCTGGGTGTTGGGACTGTTCCAGCGGAGAAAGAAGGGCTCTTGCAGGAACTGCGAAGCGCGACCGAAGATCAGATAGAACGTCTATTTGAATTAGGCAAAGATGACTTATTCAGAACTGACGGAGAGGTAAAACGCCTATTTGAACCACGCAAAGGCGATTCATTCGGAAAAGCCCCAGCAGACAAGATTTACTGTGCCCTAATTGAGGAGTACGTGGCCGATTTTTTCGGGTACCTCAATACTGAAAAGTACATCAAACGACTGGACTTGAAAACAAGCACCTATTCCAAATTTAAACAGATCCTCAAACGGTTGGCTGCCCAACCGCCTGAGCCCGCCGGCGAGGGGATTCATCCAGCTATTATGTTGAAGAATATATTTTACTTCTCCCGTGCGTTAGACCGAAAGGACCTGCGTGTGTTCAAAGAAGTGGTGGTAAACGAGCGCGACAACATGGAGTTGAATCTGGAAATGTTTTACAGATGGCTTATGCTGGGGAACTCCTGTCCTAATCCCAGGGGAGTGAGACCTCCCTTTGATGTAATGTATCGCTATGCGGGCTTTTTTCTGAATTCCACCGGTGGAAGGGCCTATCTTTTTCGACGCTCAATCTCTTTGAGGCTCCTGGCAAGTTATTATTGCCTTCTTATAGTGCATCAGGCAGACAGATTGGGGAAGAATAGCTACGGGATAAATATATTCCCGTACATCCAACCATTAAAAGATGAGATCAGTCACTACCCCGATTTTGAATTTCAAGATCAATATGTCAGCACTTTGACCAGACTTGAGGATTATTACCTGCAAAAGCGCTGAGTAATTCATTGGGTACTGGATATTTGATACAGGATGCTGGGTATTGGGTACTTGTTGCGAGTTGCAGGTTGCGAGTTACGGGTTGCTGGTCGAGTTCCTTACGTTTTGCGCCTTACGCGTTCAATACTGGATGATTCTGAGAGTCTGTTTGAATAATCTGCGTAAATCTGCGTAACCTGCCCGCTTGTGCCCCAGGCCGCCTCGCCTTGCTTGGCTGGCTGGCGAGCTCGCAGTGGCAGGCGGGTCTGCGGACTAAAACTTCACTTTGGGCGCTTCCTGTCGTTCCTTGGGGACTTCGAAGAAAGTTGCCTTTTCAAAACCGAACATACCTGCGAGTATATTTGTGGGGAAGCTTCGTACCTTAATATTATAAGTCTTCACCATTTCATTAAACCGCCTGCGTTCAACTGCGATACGATTTTCAGTTCCCGCCAATTCATCCTGCAAACGGATAAAATTGGTGTTGGCCTTCAACTCTGGATAACGTTCAACCACCACCAACAACCGCCCAAGGGCAGAGGTAAGCTGGTTGTTGGCCTGGATCTTATCGCTGACGGTGGTGGCTCCTGCCACTTTTGAACGGGCCTCGGTTACTTTAACGAAGACCTCTTTTTCGTGTTTGGCATAGCCTTTAACCGTCTCTACATAATTGGGGATAAGGTCATAACGACGCTGAAGCTGGTTTTCTACCTGGGCCCACGCCCCCTTGACACCCTCATCCATGGTCACAAGGGTATTGTATGTCCCCTTTAGAAATGAATAAGCGGCAAAAACTATAAGCAGGAATATGCCAAGAATGACCAGTAAGGTCTTCAGTCCTTTCCCCATGTTATCCTCCCAATGAATTTACCTGTTTAGAAAGCTTTCTCATTTCCTTTAAGCAGCCTTTAAACAGATTAAGGCTTTCTTTATCACTGAACTTAGACGTAGCTTCCTTGATATCAAGGAGGCCTTCAAAAACACCATGCTCCAAGTCAAATGCGTCAGCCATTGCCCTGACGATCTCACGTCTTTCTCTTGGCACGTCTATCCTTCTTAGGTGCAATAAGGCCTCAAAGATTGCCATCAGCGCCGGGAGAGCCTGTGTGATAAGCCCTTTTAGGGCCTTTCCTTTGCCTGAGGTCTCGAGAAATGCCTCCCTCAACAGGAGGAGTTTGCCCTTGATCTCACGTTCGCACTGGAGCCGGAGGAATTCGGGGCTAAATTCGAGATCTTTGAGGATGTCCTTTCCGAAAACCTGGATGTAATTGTTCTGGAAATTGAGATATTCGATCGGAAAAACATCTAAGGAGGTCTTTACGTACTCTTCTGTTAAAAAGAGAGGAACGGCCACACCCTTTTTTCTCCACTTATTTACAACATCAAAGGCCTGGTCAAGATGTTCTATTCCATCTTCTGTGAGCACAATCATGAAATTAATGTCAGATTTTCCAGGCTGGAAATCCTGCCCTGTTGCGCTGCCATAAAGAATAATGCTGACAAGGTCATCGCCAAAAATGGCCTTATAGGCGTCGGTGATATCCGGTAATATCGTTTTTGGATCTTTTTGATTTCTTCCCATAATTGCTCCTTTTAAAAGCCTCCTCCAGCGCCCCCGCCGCCGCTCATGCCACCCCCAAATCCGCCGAAACCACCACCGAAACCGCCAAAGCTTCCACCGAGCCCACCGCTGGCGTATCTTGATCCATAGCCTCCCCCGGCGCCAAGCCCAAAGAGGAGGGGGAGAAAAAAGAGCCAGGACCCGCCGCGTCTTTTCGATATCAGCATAATTATGATAAGTATAATGAGAATTGGAAAAAAGGAAAACCCGGCCCGTTTCTTGACAGTCTTCTTCGGCATCTGACCGGATAGCTCGATCCCTGAAGCCTTTGCAACGACCTGGGCCACGGCTAAGGCGCCTGCAAGCAACCCCTCGCCGAACTTGTCCTGCTTGAGAAAAGGGGTCATGTAGCGATCGCGTATCTCCCCAACCAGGCCGTCAGGGAGTATCCCCTCCACACCATACCCGGTCTCAATACGCATCTTTCTCTCCTTCACTGTTACGAAGATCAGGACGCCCTTGTCTTCTCCCTTTTTGCCGATTCCCCAGGCCCTGTAAAGGCGGTTGGCATAGTCGTTATACTCTGCACCCCCGATATCCGGCATGGTAACAACTACCACGGGAATTCCCGTCTTTTGAAGCAATGCCCCCGTTACGGCAGCGATTTTCTGCTTATACGCCGGGGAAATTACATTAGCGAAGTCATTAACAAGGCCCTTTGGTTTTGGGAAGGGGCGTTCGGCCAGGGCTGAAAAAATAGGAATCAGAGAGAGGAGGAAAATGGCAGCCGAGACACGAAGGGACACGGCCCAGGGCCTGGAAACGAGGTTATGGCAAGATGCTTCAGACATGGGAATTGGGGATAATAAACGACAAATGATAAATGTAAGCGTTCACAGGCTCTGCCTCTTTGACCGATAAGTCACTGGTGGTACCCATTTTCTGCTGGCACTGTAGCAGCAGAGGCCCTTTCCGTCAAGGGATTTCGGATAGTTACTGGAATTCACTCTTCAGGCAAAACGTGCGGATTTATGAACGGGCATCCAGTTTCAACTTAACGGTTGCAGGGAAGGTAGAAATATGTCAAAGTAGAATTAGCGTGTAACCCGATTGCCTCACCAACTTTGATCAGAACCGCAGACAGGGCCCCGGGCCTTGAGGAGGCGTCAACATGGCAGAAAGCTTTTTAGATCTCTCTTCTTTTGCTCTTAGCAGGGTCATAGACGTAATTTACAGGGACGAGGAAGATCTCAGCGATGTACTTTACTTCATAGTATCCTTGGCTTCCGAACTTACGGGCGCAAAAGGGAGCACGATCCGGGTCCTGGAACATGGGACCTTCAATCTCAAAGTAGTTTCGGCATATGGTCTGAGCAAAAAGTACCTTACCTCAGGGGCCATCGATTCCGGGAAGAGCATCACCGAGATCATGGACGGCGATATCATTATTATTAATGATTTTGAGACGGATCCCCGAATTCAGAACCTGAATGCGGCCAAGAAAGAGGGTTTGAATTCGGTTATCGGTATTCCGTTTACCGTGAATGAGACAACGTACTCTATTTTAAGGACCTATTTTCCCTTCAAAAAAGTCCCTTCCCACGATGAAATGCAGTTTTTAAACAGCCTCGGAAAGCTGGCCTGTTTGGCCATTGAGCGGGCCGCATTAGGTGCAATGCGGGGATTGCAGCCGGTTTGAGCTTAAGGGCTCAACAAAAAATAACTTTACATTTTTGCATCCCGTCTTCACGTCATCTTCGTCCGATCTCAAACCACAAAAACATCAAAATAGCCTGCTATTCCATCAGCTTTTGTGGTTTGAGATCAAACAAATCTAACACGAATCAGGGCGCCAATTCTGCTAAGTTATTTTTTGCTGAGCCCTTGTTTCATCCCTTATAGAATTCAGGATACAGTTTTTTTGCGCACTCCGGGCAGATTCCGTGACTGAATTCAGTTTCGGAATGGTCACGGATGTACTCTTCTATGGGTGTCCATGAATCATCATCTTCGCGTATCTTTTTACAGTTAGCGCAAATAGGCAAGAACGATCCTAACGTGTTAATTATAAATTTTTCATTTGCCCGAATGCGTTGACTCAACATCTGGAGCAATTCAACTGCCATGGCAGGGGATTGTTCTATCTCTTTGCGCAGATCCCACTCCAAGGTGAGGACGTGGGTATCCTCTTTGGCGACCACGCTTGCCGACCGGGGCAGATCATCGATCAGGGCCATTTCCCCGAAGTAGGAACGTGGGCCAAAAGATCCCAAAATCCTCTCGCTTTTTCCGCCAAGGTTCTTGATAGCTTCAGCCCGACCGCTGATGATAATGAAGAGCTTGCTGCCATGAACGCCTTCGTTGATAATCACTTCTCCCTTGTCAAATTGCTGGCGCCGGGTCTGATCAGCGATTCGTTTCAGATCTTTACCTTTCATGTGGGAAAAGAGAGAAACCTCGGTCAAAAAATCTATTTCACTCATGATTGGACTCCTATTCTCGGAAAAATGGCAGGCAAAATCGTCAGTTCCTTTTCCCTTAGGCAACCGGGACGACCCTCCCGATCTGGAAGGATAGCGCCGTCAGCAACGCTCACACGTCTTGAATTGTATCATGTTCGGTTTTGTCTGACAAGGGAGATGACAAGGAGCCCTTTTCGGTTCCCCGCATCAATTTCACTGAAGACGGGATCTCCGTTGCACTTCTACCGGCTGGTCCGGGCCCATCCCTTCAATGCGCTGATAAAAGGGATGCAGAGCCCAGGGATGGTACAGGATACCACGCAGCTCATAAAGAGAGGAATAGAGGAAAAGGTACGGATAAATATTATCGTCAACAACCGTGCCGGTGGAAATGCCCCCCTCATTGCGCAGCAGGTTGCAGGAGAATTCCTTGCCGCTCAAGAGGTAACCAGCTAATCCAAAAACTTTTGCGGAAGCGCGGCCTGGCCTTCGATTTGCAGCGACAGAAGGACCATCATTGTGGCGGTACCGTGGGCCAGCAGCTTCTCCTCTTGGTCTGTAATGGTGGCCTCACTCAGACAGAGGGTTTTTCCGGTCTTTACAACTTTCCCTTCCGCAATAAAAATGCCACTTGACGCTGGGGCTAAGTAGTTCAATTTCATTTCCACAGTAGTTAATCCGAGAGGTTCCTCTATTTCCGTATAACCGGCCCAGAAACAGGCAGCATCTATCATGGATGAGTAGACACCCCCGTGTACCATCCCATAAGGCTGGAGATGCTTCTCCTGCACCTCTATCTTCAAGACAGACCTGCCGGGCTTAAGGGAAACAAGATCCATTGAAAGCAGACTGAAATAGGGACAGTTGTTTACGCTTTTTTGAATGGCTGCAACATGGTCAGGGTTTAATTTTTTCATCGGGTTTTCCTCACGGTTATGGACAAACGCTTTTTGCTCGTTAAGTGATAACTTGAGATTTTTGCAAAATGGTCAATCTTGTTCAAGATCAAGGAAGACGAGGATTTCAACCACAGGAATATATCCAATATTTCGAGGATTGAAATTTGAGTATGACGCCGAGATTGGGCAAGAGGGGCCGTTTTGCAAAGATCTCGGCTTGCAGATATCAGATTAGGGACGGATGATCAACGAAAAAGGCCTTTCTAATGGGTAATAACAGACTGGTGTTTGTGCTTTGACAGGGAGGCGGTTTATGTCCTATACTAACGATGATAAAGCCGCCCCGGTTAAATAAGGGCAAAAGAGATTTAACTGGGTAAACAAAAAGGCGCCCCAGAGGAATAGGCTCCGCATTCCACAGGGCAGGCAAAATTCACAAAAATTGGAAATTTTGGCGTAAATTGACGATTAGAGAGGTGGAAATATGAAAATCACAAATACTGGTAAACAAAAGGATTGCTTGCTAATTACTGTTGAGGGAAGGATGGATGCTGTATCTACGCCTGAATTTGAACAGACATTAGGGGGTTGGATAGATGAAGGGGAGATCAGGTTTATCGTCGATTTTGCCGGCCTTGATTATATCAGCAGCGCCGGTCTTCGAGGCATCCTGACAACCGTTAAAAGGCTAAAGGCGGAGGGGGGGCGAATTGTTCTTACTGCCCTGCGCGGTACAGTAAAGGAGGTGTTTGAGATTTCTGGATTCAGCACCATTATTCCGATCTATGAATCAGTAGAGGCCGCCCTTCAAGAGATATGAGAAAAGGGGAAAACGGAGTGGACCTATTTTTACAGGACGGTTTTGTCCCATGCCAGAGATTAGGTCGGCAGCCAAGATTGAGCATTTAGAACGACTCATTGACTTCGTGGCGGGTCATGCAGAAATGGCAGGATTCACCGTCAACCGGATTAACGAGATAGAGTTGGCCGCAGAAGAGGTCCTGGTCAATATTTTTCAATATGCCTATCCTGGGACGTATGGTGACGTGGGGATTGAATGCCGGATAGAGGATGATGTTAGGTTAGTATTGGTGATCTCGGATAACGGCACACCCTTCAATATCCTTGAAGTTCCTGATCCGGATGTGACCGCGGATATCTCTGACCGCGAGATTGGGGGATTAGGAGTATTTTTCGTAAAGGAGATGGTGGACGAGGCCCGGTATCTGCGACAAGGAAACAGTAATATTCTGACTCTTGTTTTTAACAAGGATCGCTAAATCAAGCTTCCAAGCAAGGGCAAATTATTGGGGTGGATAAGGTCATAAATCAAGGAGTGATGAAAAATGGCGGCAATAGAATATAAACTGGACGAAAAGGTGGCCATTGTCACCATGAATGACGGCGAAAACAGGTTTAATCCCTCATTCTTGAACAGTTTTATCGAGACCTTAGATGAGATTGAAAAGGAAACCGATGCTAATGCATTGGTGGTTACCTCCTCCCATGAAAAGATATTTTGTAATGGGATTGATTTGGACTGGCTGGTTCCCTTTGTTCAGAAAGGAGATAAGGAAACGGCAGTCGCTTTTTTTTATACAATGAACAGGCTTTTCAAGCGGATTTTGCTCTATCCTATGCCTGCCATTGCGGCAATATCGGGCCATGCCTTTGCTGGAGGCGCCATTATGAGCTGTGCTTTTGATTTTCGGTTTATGCGTTCGGATAGGGGTTTTTTCTGTTTTCCGGAAGTGGATCTCGGGATTCCATTCCTTCCCGGGATGATCGCGTTAATCACAAAGGCGATTCCGCAGTACAAGGTCGAGGAGCTGCATTATACCGGCAAACGAGCAACGGCTGAAGAATGCGAAGCCCATCACATCATCACGAAGGCGTGCCACATTGATGACTTGATGAACGAGGCTGTCTCATTTGCAAAAGGATTGAACAAGCGGAGAAAGATCATTGCCGAGATGAAAAAGAGGATGTATAAAGATATCGTCCATGCCTTTGATGTGGATGATCCGCCGGTAATAGAGTCGGGCATGTTTCATGTGTGAGGGTTAGCAAGACCTCGTAGCCAGAGTTGTGTATGCCTGATAGCGTCTCCCTTTTCCTTGCTCAACTCCTTGAAAAACAAAAGCATTTCTCTGATGGAGCCTCCCTTTTTTCCCAGAACCCCCTCAAAGAGGTCAAAATTGCGGTGATATAGCCCAACCGACAGGATATATGCATTATTCAAAGGCCTCTTCCCGAAATGGACAAAGCGAGCTGTCTTAAACCTTTCCCTGATATGCTTGAATTCTTCAAGTGATCCTGCGAACACCTCCTCCCTCCGAGCCAACTTCTCCTGATAGCTTATGGGGGAATTGTAGAGCCGTTCCAATTTATCCATAAGAGAGGCCAGGAACCGGGAGAAAAGACGCTCATCCTCAATAGATCCCTTTGCCTCTTCTGTAAAGGGGTGAGATGGGCCGAGAACCTCTTCGAAAAAGAGAAATGCCCCCACCTTCCCTACCAACACCGCCAGCCCCTCGTTGAACGCGCCCTGGCCCTTCAGATAAAGGGTCGTGTGCGGCATTTCGTGCAGGATGGTTTCGACTAAGTCAGGCGTAGATCCCTCGATCAGATTCAAGGTTACAGGGTCTTTGAACCAGCCCAAGGTGCTGTAGGCATCCGCAACACTCAGTGACACATCCAGCCGTTTTTTTATGAGCCGATCCCGCTCTTCCTTAGCGCTCTCAAGGTCAAAAAACCCCAAGTATGGCATATCCCCCACTATGGGGAACCACCAGGTCTTTTGTGATAGACGGTCTTTGGGGGAGGCGGATACGGTGTAGATGGGTCTTAGAGGAGAGCATAGATAGACTGTTTCATAGTTCCCGGTCTTTTTCAGCCCCAGTTCCTTTTCCCCGAAATCTTTGATCCGGGCAACAAGTCGAAGCCTTGCTTCCTGAGCAGGGGCGAGAGAGCCTTTATTCAACGCCTCCTCTATCGGGATTGAGTCGTTGAGCAAGCGAAATTGACCGGCAGCGGCATGAAACAGATAGGCCAGATCACACCCTGCGCAAAACAGGATCAGGACGAGTATGGCCCAGATTGCTCGTCTTAGGATGAAATAACTGCTACATTTGACCCCGCCAGAGGCGGGGTTGTTTTTTAGATTCATACTCTTAATCTTAATCATAATCGTTTTGAGTAAGATTATGATTATGATTACGATTATGAAATAGTTATTTCGTTCAGGTACTAATTAGCACAGGTGCGACTTTCGCTTCAATGATTAAAACCTGTTCTCACTCTTGACAACTGCGGCAAAAGGGAATAGACGATAATTGAAGGCGCAAGGTTCTGGGTTCAGAGGTTTAAGTTTTCAGGTTCTGGAATTTTGGATTGCTTTTAATGCCTTAATTCCTCAATCCCCAAATTCTCCAATTCCGGTTCAGGAGGTGTTACCATGGCTGAAGAGCAGGTTGCGGTTGTTGTGAAGTTTTTCGTCAAGCCGAGTGTTGCTGCCCTGGAAGTGACCAATGGGACCATAAAAAAGGGCGATTTACTGAAATACAAGGGCCATACTACTGATTTTACAGAAGAGATCGCCAGCATGGAGATCGACAATCAATCTGTGGATGAAGTCAAGGCAGGTGATCTGGTAGGCGTCAAGGTTAAGGAAAGAGTCAGAGAAGGGGACAAAGTTTATAAGGTGTCAGAGTAACCTTCGATCTCTTTTATGAGCCTTGGAATCAGCTTCCTGATAAAGCCCTCCTTATCAAAGGTGTTTATGGAAGAGAATTCTTTATAGTCAGGGTGATCCTGGCTGAGGAGAGGGATTTTTGCCTGCAACCCCGGCGCTAATCTGTTGAACTGGGTTATGAGTTCCACCAAGGTGAATTCCTCTCCAGGATAGCTATCAAGCCAGCCCAATCTCTTCATGCATTCAAACCTGATCCGATCCAACAAAAACAGATGCAGATCCATAACCGCCATCTTGCTTTTTGGATCAAGTTCATTAAATTCAAATCCAGAGCCTAAGCCTTTGAGACTCATAATCAGATCATATAGATAAAAGGCGCCCTTATCCCTGCCCTGAGCCAGATAAGTCAGGGTTTTAAATGAAATATGGCAGAGGCGGGTGTCAAGTCCGAAATTTTCCTTGAATTGGCTTGTCCAGTTTCGGTACCCCCTCTTAACTGCCAATAGCAGCCGGCCCTCTTGTAGATCAATTACCCGCGGCATTACGTCTACCCAGTACTCCCTTTTTCCGAAAAAGGGATGGTCAATTCATATACCCCACCATCCATAACAGCCTGGATAGGAGCATCTCCGGCCGATTCAAAGACCTTTAACATCGATTTATTGGTCGCTAACACATCGGCCTTGAAGCCTTCCATCCCTTTTTCCTTGGCGATTCCCACCAGCATTTTGAATAGAAAGGTTGCGATCCCTTTACCTTGATAATCCTCATCGACTACAAAGGCCACATCGGCATAGGGGAGGTCGTGCAGACGGACATATCGCCCTTCTGCAATGATACGTCCCTCTCCCGGCTCTCCCATTAGGCCAACGATTGACATGGTTTTTCTGTAATCAACGTTCACGTACTCCTGCATTTTGGCATGGGGCATGGTCTTTATGGGAGAAAAATAGCGGTAATAGACCGCTTTATCCGAGAACCGGTAAAAAAGCCTCCGCATTTCATCAACATCAGAAGGCTTTATGGCGCGGAAACGAACTGTTAAGCTCTCTTTAAATGTGTGGTCGCAGGCCAATTCTTCGGGATAGAGGTGGCCTGATCCTGAAAGGTAGATCTGATCTGGGAATAAGAGATGTTTTTCTTTGGCAAGGCGGACAAGGTCAGCGCGGTCATCGGGATGGGCAATGTCAATCAGGGCAAGGGCTCGTTCCCGGGTGGTCCGCCCAGTCATGGAGGCGACCCCATATTCGGTTACGACGAGGTCCAAGGATTCCCGGTTGGAAAACTGGTTGGGATAACCTTCCACTGAAATGACGATGTTTGGCTTGTTTTCCAGGTTGCGGCTTGGCAATGCAAAAACTGTTCGCCCCCCTTTGGAAAAGGCTGCGCCTTTAAAAAATTCCTGTGCCTCACCCGGACCGGCGCCGACATTTCTCTTCCCGCTGTGCAAGGCAATGCCGCCTGTAAGATCCACCTTGCGAGCGGGTAAAATAACCATAAGGTGGTCATTGGCCCCGATCCTTTTGGGGTCTGCCACCACATCGATCCCCTGGAATTCTATTAAGGGATTACGGTGCAGCCAATGCATCAGTTCTGCCGTGCCGATGGCATAGGCAGCTACAGATTTGCCCAAGAATATGCCTTTACGCCGATTTGTTACGGCACCGCTCTTGACCAAATCCATCAAGGCATCAGTAAAAAAGGGAGAATGGATGCCCAAATGCCGTTTTCCCTTCAGGTGGTGGGCCAGGGAGTCAAAGAGGGGATCTACGGAAAACGCTATGCAGCTTCCGTCCTGGATCAGGGAGGCCACATTTGCCCCCACCTTTTCATACACCTCGTCAACCGGCCAGCGTTGAAAATAGATTGGCGGTTCTGTGGCTTCGACAAGGTAATCAAAATCATCAATGTGAACAAAGGTATCGCCCAAGGTGCGGGGGGTCTGATCACTGATCTCTCCAACCACCAAAGAGGCCTGTTCCATTGCCTGTCTGGCCACATCTATTGCCGGCCCGAGGCTGCAATAACCCGCCTTGTCAGGAGGTGTTATCTGGATAAAGGCCGCATCGATCCCGATGGTTCCGGATTCAATTAGGAGGGGGATGCGGGAAAACGGGGTGGGAATCAGGTCAACGCTGCCGGCATTGATGGCTTCGCTTGCCACCCACCCGGGAAAAAATGTCTTGAGGCGGAATTTTTGAGTATCCTTTTCTGCAATAGATACGGCCTGTCCAAAGCTCATTAATTGAATAAATTCAAGGTCCCTGAGGTTCCCGGCATCAGATGCCATCAGACTCTTGACTAAGGTGCGCGGCTCTGCAACCCCAGTTCCCAAAAAGATGCTCATTCCCGGTTTAATTCTGGAGAGGACCTTCTCAGGATCAACCAACCTTGATTTCCATTCTTTCTTGTCTGTTATTGACATGGGGAGGTACACCATATAATTGGGGAATTGAGGGATTCAGGAATTTAGGAATTAACATTTTCGCAAAATAAATTTACCGAACTGCAGCCTACTAACATCTTCCTTCAACAATCGAGTTCACCGCCGAGTCCCGAATTACGAATTCTTACGGCAAAACAATGAGACGATCCTCAAGGTTAATTCTTTGTTTTCCTTCGTCACTCGTCATTCCTTGATCGTTATTCGATTATTATTACACAGGCAACTTAAATTACCAATTTTGCAGAAAAAACTTTCAGGATACGGCAATAGTTAAGTGTTAAGTTGTTTCCAATTCCTCAATTCACAACTCGACAAAGGTTAAAGAGCGCGGGCTATCACAACCCTGTAGGAGCGACTGTAGTCCTTGATTCGTGCCATTTTTTCGTAATCTCCGGTCTGATCCATAATAGTGAGGGCATCTTGGGTCTGGTCGGGCGCCATTTCAAGAATAATCCAGCCCCCAGGATTCATGAAATCGTGCGCCTCTTTGATTATCTTTTCCAGATAGTACATTCCGTCCTCCCCACCGTCCAGGGCTAATCGTGGTTCATTATCGCGAATCTCGGGGGAAAGGTCATTATATTCCCCGGAAGTGACATAAGGAGGATTTGATACCACAATATCAAAAAGGCGGCCATCATTCAAAAAGGGCTCCCAAAGATCTCCCTGCCTGAATCTTAGCCTGTCAGAGACATCGTGTTTCAATGCATTACTGCGGGCTAAATTCAGCGCTTTTTCGGATATATCAGAGGCCCAGATCAGCGCCCCGGGCATCTCCTTAGCCAAAGCAATTGAGATGGCGCCGCACCCTGTCCCAAGGTCGAGGATTTGGAGTGATTGATTCTCACCTTGCTCAATGGTTTTTGCCAATGTAATGGCTTGTTCCACTGCTATTTCGGTTTCAGGCCTGGGGATGAGGACGTGACGGTCCACAACGAAGTCCAGGGACCAGAACTCTTGTATTCCGGTTATATACTGCAGCGGTTCAAGGCTGATACGCCTCTTAATTAGAGAACGATAGCCGGAGATCTCCTTTTCAGTCAGGGGCTGGTCGAAGTTCAGGTAGAGGCGTATACGTTCGAGGTTGAGTTGGTGCGCTAAAAGCACTTCAGCGTTGAGCCGGGGGTTTTCAATCCCCTTGCTTTTTAGATAGTCGGTGGAAACCTTGAGTAGGTCTTTTATTTGCCATATTTTTGGAGGCAT